>CAITLX010000629.1 GCA_903893335.1 uncultured delta proteobacterium
CGCCGCCGCACGAGCGACCTGGCTGTGACGGCCGACGTACCGCTCACGCCTGCCTTCTCCGCCGTCGCATTGCTCGACATCGCGACGGACGGCTTCGGGTTGCTCGCAGCGGTTACCGAGGCTGCCGTGCCACCCTACGGGGAGCCGGGGCGCTTACACGTCCTCAGGGTCCCCAGGGCTGGCTCGACCATCACGACCGACATCGTCCTCGATGGCGCCCACTCCTTCGCAGCCACGCTACTGCCCGATCCGCGCGGAGTCGCGTGGTCGCGTCTCACCGACCGCGGGCTCACGCAGGTCGGGCTGCTCGACCCACCGGGAGCGGCCGTGACGGTCGCCGCGCGCACCGTGTCCAACGGGACGGCACCAGCCGCGCCCGCGCCGCACCGACTCGCCCTGCCGGTCGGCGACGGACTGGTTGCGGTGCTCCCGCCAAGCGCCGACGGAGCGGTCGGCCCCGCGGTCGTGGCGTGCTCATGGCGTGCTGACGCTCACGGCAACCCGAGCCCGGTCGACCTGCGCGGCGGTACGCCGATCGATGTGCTTGCTGTCGGGCCTAGCCTCGTCATGCTGGGCGCCGGCGGTGGCACGGCGAACGTGCTGGCCCGCGTCGACGCCTCGCTCGCGCCGGCCGACGGTCCATCAGGCCCACTTACCTTGGGCTCGGGCGCGTACGTCAGTACCCTCGCACGCACCACTGATGGGTTGCTCGTCGTAACCCGCCTCGGCACCGCTGACCCCGAAGGGGCACTCGCCGTCGTCACCGTGAGTTGTCGGTGATCGTCCACGCTCGTAGCCCAAACGCCTAGCGGACGCCCCACCCTGCGCTCACCGATACGCATAGCTCTTCGCGTCGAACCGCAGCAACCGCGGCGCTCCGGGCCAGTCGACGCGGACCTGCAGGGGTCCGCCGGGCGCCCAGCGCGACTTCGCGCCACCGACCGGATCGCCATCGGTCGGTATGTAGAGCGTCTGCAGACGCTGCGCTCGCTTGAGCGGCTTGGAGTCCGGGCCGACGGGCGGGTGCGACACGGCGTGCCGCCAGTCGACCAGCAGCTCGGCGCGGCCCCGCGCCAGCGTCCACACCTGGTCGTGCGTGTCCTCCTCCTCGTGCCCCACGCAGCCCGAGTCGTCCTCGGTGTGCGAGCAGGACTCGGTGGACGTCGTCGCGTGCGACACGACGACGTCGTCGAACGCAGCGTCGTGCACGGGGCGATGCCCGACTACGACTTCGCCGCCGGCGCGCATGTCGCAGCAGTACTCCGCCACGAGCCGCACCTCGTGGACGACGAAGCGCAGTTGCCCTGCCTCCCGGTCGGCCACGGCGACGAAGTGCGTCTGGTGGCCGTACCCCGGCATCGTGCTGTCGGTGACGGCCAGATGCACGACCTTCTCCTGCTCCGGGTCGGCGTCGAGGTTTGCCCCCTCGACCTGAAGCAATAGCAGCGTCGACCCGACCACCGGCTCGGTCTCGGTCTGCGTGAAGCCCATGAGCACGAGCAGCGCTCGGTTCGCGGTGGCGTCGCTCGGCGCACCAGACGCGGGCACAGCCGCGTCGAAAGCGGCCACCCCCACGACCGTCGGCGTCCTAGGTTCAGCGGGCGCCGCCGCGGGAGCGGCGTAGACGGGCCCTGGCGCGACCGCAGCGGCGGCAACGACCAGCGCGGCAGCGCGCCGCCAGGCGCCGCGAGGACGCTTCGGCTGCGTCACTCCACACCGGCCATCCTCCGACGCCTCCACATTGCCGAAAGCCACCATGTTCAAGCCCCCTTTACCGAGCCGCGCGGCTCTTGTGCACCACGCCGAGCTTCCCGAACGACCACTGGAACACATAGCTGGGGCCATCTTCGCCGCCGGGTGACCAGCCCCGCGCCACGGCAGTGGCCGCGACCGCGGGCTGGCCGCTGGCGGTCGTCCAGGCTGCCCCTCGCCAGGCGTCGGGGAGGTTCGGCAAGACCCGCGGCTTCACGAGCTCGAGCCGATCGCCCCGATCGACGACGAGCCGAAAGTCTCCACGCGGGAAGAACATCCACTCCATCATGGCGCCCCCGAAGTTGCCTTGGACGCCGCACTCGTCCTCGAAGGCGACGAGCAGGTCAGGCCGGCCATCGCCGTCGATGTCCGTTGCATCCCCGATGGGCGAGCCCGCGACCTCGATCACGGCACGCCCCGTCGCGACGAACGTCTTGTGCAGCGAAGTCCAGGCCACCGAGGCGTCGTCACAGGCGTGCGGCCCGCCGCCGACCTCCGGGGCCTCCCGCGTAGCCTCACCTATGGCGAAGCCGCGCGCGGAACGAACTGCGACCGTCCAGCCCTTCTCGCGACCGAGTTGCGCCATTGCCGCCTGGACCCGCTGAGCCGCCGCCTGTTCCTCCGAGACCTGGGCGCCGCCCGTCACTGCGCCCGTCGCGCTCAGGCGCGCCGTGAGCGCCTTCAGATCGAAGGATGCCCATTCCCTCGCTCCGCCGCCACCCTCACAACCGTCGGGCTCGCGCTCGAACTCCAGCACGACGACGTCCTGCGTCGTGGGAATCCAGGCCGCCAACAGTCGGGCTAGATCGAGTTGCAGGTCCTGTTCGACGGCGGCCCCCCCGCCGAGCGCGGTCCACGACAGACGACCGGATCCTACGACGCGAAGATCGACGACGAGCCCGAATTGCCGCACCGCACCGCCGCCGGCATGTGGCTGCGGCGGCAGTGTCAGCTTGTACGTCGTCGTCGCAACGGGGGGCGCGTAGGTCCCCCCGCAGCCCTGGGCGGGGTTGTCCCCCACTGCCACCGGCCCAACGGGCTCGAGCTTGACCGCCAGCGCCGGAGCACCCGAGCGGAGGTCGCCGGTCATCGTCGCGTCCGGTGAAGCGGACGTGCCTCCCCGCACGACCCTCACAGCCTGAACCACGCCTGGCGTAAAGCCGTTGCTCGTCAGCGCGACGAACGTGCCGTCTGCCGCGAAACCTCGACGCGAGACCGTTACCTGTCCCGACCCCTCGGACGCGAAGAGCGCGCCGACAGCCACGACTGCCGCCGACACCCAGCGTCGATCGTGGCGCATCGCCCCACGCTCCTTTCCGCGCCTCACGGCTGCCCCGCGGGGCGCAACGCGACGCGGCCCAGATCCATCGACTTCCCGCCGAACGCCGCCGCGCACGCGTGCAGCGCGGCGGATTGCGCGAAGAGCGCACCCACGCCGCGGCGCCCAGCTCGATCGAGGTAGACGACCATGCGCGCATCGGCGCAATTGGCCGCTGCGAGGCGGCGTTGCATCGCCGAAGCAGCAGCGCCGCCGCCGTCGGTGCAGGGCGGCGAGGCGAGCAGCATGAGGTCGCCACAGATGGCGCCGCTGGGGCAGGCGCCGCCGGACCACGTGGCGTGTCGGTACAGCGGGCTCCACTCCGGGCTCAGCGCCGGGCGCGGCGCGGCGCAGTCGGTGTCGGTCGGCTCGTCGGGCGAAGCGGCCGACGTGGGCTGCGCGCCTCCCGTTGTCTGACCGCCATTGCCGACGGAGACCCCCTCGGCGACGATGTCGCCCACGCACACGTTCGAGATGCGCGCGCCGGGCCACACGTCGAGGACCGTGACGCGGAGGGTGCGCGTCGACACTCCGGGCTCGAGCTCCAGCGAGCGTTGGTCGGCTGCGACGTCGAGCTCGACCGGCTGGCCGGCGTCGAACGTGAACCGCACGCGGCGCAGGTGCCCGCACGAGGGGAAGAGGTCGCCGGAGGTCGCCAGGCTCGAGCTCCACCCCGTGGTGACGCGCAGCCGATCGAGGCGGACGCGTCCGCCGAAGTCGGCCTCGACCCAGTCGCCCTTGCCGTGCGACGCGCCGGACGACTGCCAGGCCGTCGTGGCATCGCCGTCGAACGCGTGCGCAGGGGGATGCGACTCGGTCGGCGTCGCGACCCAGCTCGACGCGCTGACGGCGGTGACCCTCAAACGCGCCGCGGGCGCAGCGCGGGGCGATGCGACTGGCGTCGTCGCCACCGCCGGGGAGCCCGCCGCGCCCGACAGGCGACCGCGCAAGCCCCCCAACAGGCCAGCAGTCGAGGTCGAGGGCCCGGAAGCGCCGCCCGACGCCGAGAGACCGAATACGATCACGAGCACCGCGAGCAGGGCGAAGCCGCTCCCCGCCACGATGACGATCGCCCACTGCCCCGGCGTCGCCGGGCCGAGCGGGACGCGCCTCGGCGGTGAGACGTCGTCGCTGGTCGCCGACCAGGCCCAGCGCTCGAACGTCGCCAGCGCCCAGGGCATGTAGAAGCCGAGCGTCACGAGCACGAGCAGCGTCGCGAGCACGCCCTGCACGAGGAACGAGAGCCCGCCCGCGTCGAAGCGCAGCCGGTAGCTACCGGACGCCACCCGCTGATCGGCGACGAAGACGTTGCGCATCGCCCACCGGCGCCACCCCACCGCTACCCAGGGCCACGCGAGGCCGAGCGTGAGCAACAGCGCGAAGAAGCTGACGAGCGCGAGCCCGAAGACCTCGACGCCCGAGCCGCGGAACTCGAAGCCGCGGCCGTCGGCGGTGCGCGTGCCGCGCCAGCGGTGCGCGTGTTCGCGCGTCACGACCCACGGCACGGCGAACCCGCACGTGACGAATAGAAGCAGCGAGGAGACGAGGTGCGAGCCGAGGTCGTCGGTCCAGGCGTGGGTGTACTTCAGCGGCGCACCGTCGAACGTGGTGCGCTCGACCGTCCAGCGCGCGCGTCGATGCGCCGGCAAGCCGAGCACCTGTCCGATGCCGCACGTCCCGAGCACGATCGCGAGGTTGACGAGCTCGAGCACGAGCCGCTCGCTCCCCGTGCCCACGAAGGCGTACCGACCGCCCGACTCGGCCGCCGGAGGCGCGCTGGGGATGTGGGGGAACCCTGCCGGCGGGGCGACCTCGGTCTGTGTCATGGGGCTCTACCTCACTTCGCCGCGCAGGCGACGACCTCCGCGCAGGTCGCTCGAGAGGTGCACTCCAGCTTCTGCTTGTGCGGCGCGCGCAGGCAATCGGTGGCGGGCTCTCCGGGCGTCCCGTGGTCCTCCGAGACGAGACACGACGCCATGCGCGCACAGCGTGCTTGCACGTCGGTCGCCGACGGGAGCGTCAGGACGAGCGTCGTCGGCTTCGGGGCCGTGAGCCCCACCGACTTGAAGCCACACCCAGCCTGCGGCGTGCTGCCGCGCACCACGCCCTTGAACGTCGCACCGGCCTCGTTGCACGTCGCCGCGTCGCTGCACCGGACGGCGATGGACGGGTAGTCCTTGAACATCGCCTCGTAGAACTGGACCGCGTGCGGCGTGCCCGCGAGCGCCGCTTCGCTCGTCACGACCGTGAACTGCGTGTGGGCCAGGAAGATCTCCCGGGGCCAGGGCCACGGCGGGTTGGGGTTCGGCTTGTCGTTCGGGCTCGGCTTGGTGCCGTTGCTGAGCAAGACCACCGGCTCGGTGCACCCCGACGAGATCTGCATCCGCAGCGGAGGGTACGGTCCGGTGACCTTCGGCGGAGGCGCGGGCGGCTCGGGCGGTGCCGGAGGCGGCGCGGCGGCCGTCACGCTCGCGGCAGGCGCGGGAGCCTCCGTCGTGGCGGCCTTCTGGCACGCCGTCGACCCCATCGCGCAAGTGAGCAGCACAGCGGTTGCAGCGCCATTCGATCGTCGCATTGCGACCTCCCTCCGACGTGAACGCCGGAAACCGGCGAAGCCGCAGCATCTGCCAGTTTACCGCGCACGTCCAGTCAGAGCGGGTTGGGCGTATCGAGGCAACAACGCGCGCCGATCGAGTAGTCGAAATAGCTGGCCCCATGCGTCGTGGTGACGTGCGCGCAGCCATCGCGCGCCGAGCGGGAGTAGAAGGCGCCGACGAACGTCCCGTCGGGCTCGTCCACCCACTCGTCGAGATTGCCCACCATGTCGTGAATGGCGTCCCCGCCCCAGCGACTCACGCACGCAGGCGTCGCCCCCGTCGGTCGCAGCAGCGGCTTGCCCCCAGCCTTCACGAGGTTCATCCGCGGGTCGAGCATTCCGACGGTCATGTTGCCGAACAGCAACCGGCCGGGGTGGTCCTCGCGGAACACGTTGCACGTGCCTTGCCGATAGGCATCGCCGTTGGGGAAGGGCTCGTCGTCTGCGCCGCGGCAAGCGCGCTGCCACTCGGCGCGCGAGCAGAGCCGCTTGCCGGCGGCCTCGCACGCCTCCCTCGCGCTCGCGAGGGTCAGGTAGGCGCTCGGCACCGCACCCGGCCGGGACGTCGCGCGGTAAGCGCGCACCCCGGCGGCTTGCCAGCGCGGCAGCTCCGGAAACTGCTCCACCGCGGGCGCCGCTGTGGCCTCGCGCTCCCAACGAAGCGCGTCCGCGTGCCGGTCACGCAGGAAGGTCGTGTAGGACGCAAGCGGCGGGTGGTACGGCGAGAGCGGTCGCCCCCCCGGCACATCGACCAGGATCGACTCGTACCGGTCGATGCAGTAGCGGTCGAGCACGAGCACCATGTCGCGCGGGCATCGCGGTGGCGGAGCGGGCGCCGAGGAGGCGAGCGCCGACGCCGCTGGCGCTGCGGACGCCGACGCCGCTGGCGTCGATGGGACGGGTTCGGCGCGGTCGCGCTCGGCGGGCGCCGTCTTGCGGCACGCCGAGAGCGCGAGCACGGCGATCAGCGCGTGGCGTCGTCGGACCATGCGCACCGGAGGCCGACGTCGGACATGTGCTCCGCCGGCGCGAGCGCGAGCCGGTTGGTCGGACGCGCGAGCGCCAGGTCCTGCGTGAACGACCCGCCGCGCAAGACGCGCGCGCGAGCGTCCTCGCTCCCCTTCGCGGGGGACGGCGGGGCGGCGCCATACGGCGCATGAACATCGGCCACCCACTCCCAGACGCTCCCGGCGAGATCGGCCACTCCCGCGGGCGTGTTGCCCGCCGCGTGCGAGCGCGCGGGCGCCAGCGTGTGCGGGCACGCCTGGCCGCGCACCGAGGCGACGTTCGCGTGCTCGCACGTCGGGGGCTCGCGCCCCCAAGGGAAGGCCCGCCCCTCTGTGCCGCGAGCCGCGAGCTCCCACTCCGCCTCCGATGGAAGACGCTTGCCCACCGACGCACAGAAGCGCGTCGCCGAATGCCAATCGACGCCGGCGACGGGGCGTCCCGCGACCTCTCCCGTCGCCGCGGCGCAGGCTCCCGCGGTCACGCAGGCTCGGTAGGCGTCGGCCGACACCTCGATGGCGTCGAGGCAAAACGACGCCACCGTCGCCGCGTGGGCGGGCCGCTCATCGGCGTCGCCCACGCCGCTCCGGTCGCCCATTTCGAACGTCGCGCCAGCGATCGCGACCATGCCGTCCGGGCAGCCGCTCGGACCGACGGGGAGCGCGAGAGCGCTCGCCGAACCCGACGCGGAGGCAGGGGTCGCGCCATCCGTCGCACCGCCACGCGCGAACGACCGCCACAAGCCCCCGACGGCTGCCACGGCCATGACCACCCCGCCGAGCACCGCACCGACGACCACCGCCCGCCCCCTGCCCGACGCCGGAGCGCGCGGCGGCGCAGGCGGAATCGTGACGACCGCATTGCTCGTCGTCGCGGAGACCTTCGGCGGCTGCGTGGTCGGCGCGGGCGCCGGAGCGGGCGCCGACGCGACGGCGAACAGCGGAGGGTCGATCGCCCAGGGGCGCGCGACGGTTGGCGCCATCGCGGCCTCGGGACCTGCGTGAAGCGATGTGTGGGGCTCGAGCTTCGCGGCAGTGCGCAACGCTTCCCAGAACGCGCGCAGGTTGCGGTAGCGATCGTGCGGGTCGATGGCGAGAGCGCGCGCGAAGACGTCCTCGACGGCCGCTACCACGAGCGCCCCGCGCGCGCTGGGAGTGGGCCGGTCGTCGCGATCGGTCGTCGCTCCCATGAATTGGCCGGGCTCGTCGCCGCGAAGCGCCGGCCGGTCGGTGAGGAGCTCGACGCAGAGCAGCGCGAACGCGTAGACGTCCGTCCACGGCCCCGTCGCGCCGAGCTTGCGCAGCCACTGCTCGGGCGCCGAGTAGTTCGGCGTGAAGGCTCCGAAACCGCCGACCGTCAGAGCTCCGATCGCGGCCGTCCCGCTCCCCTCGCTCATGACCTTCGCGATGCCGAGGTCGAGCAACTTGGCGGAGACCCCGCGCGGCGTCCGCGCCAGAAACACGTTGGCAGGCTTCACGTCGCGGTGCGCGACGTCTCGCTCGTGCGCCACCGCCAGCGCCTCGGCGATCGGGTCGAGCAGCTCGATCACCTCGCCGAGCGGTCGCCCCGCACCGCCCGAGCTTCGACGCTGGTCGAGATCGTGGTCGAGCGTCGAGCCGTCGAGCCACTCGAGCACGAGGTAGGGAGCCGTCGCTCCGGCGCTCGTCGTGGCCACGCCGGTCTCGATCGCGCGAACGAAGGCCGTGTGGAGGCGCGAGAGCTCGAACAGGAGCTTGCCCTCGGCGCGGAACGTCGCGAGGAAGGTCGCCCGCTCGTCGGCGCTCATCTGCGCCGGGATCTTGAGGACCTTGACGGCGATGGGCGCGTCGAACGCGAGATGCACGCCGCGGTAGACGACCCCGAAGCCCCCCTCGCCGACGACCGCATCGACGCGGTACCGCTCGTCGAGCGTCGTGCCGACCAGACCGAACGGGTCGCGCGTCGTCACCATAGGACCGCCCGCGCGCGCCGCCACCCGCACGCCCACGAGGCGCGCTCGCACACAATCGCCTTCGGCCCGGGGGTGAGAGGAGAGACCATCGAAGCGTCCACCTCGCGTCAGGGCGGCGAGAAGCGCCGCATCACGTCTTGCTCGGTGAGTGACATCAGCCGCCCCGTCTTGCCTCCCCACACGTAGCGCGACGAGACGTAGGCGACCTCGCCAGCTCGCGCGGTGACCGTTCCGCAGGTGGCCGTCCAGGTGTCGGCAGCGACGTCGAGCGTGATGGCGCAGCGGTCGTTGGCCACCCACAGGTTGGGATACTTGCGCAACGTGGCTTCGAGGACGCCGACCGCGGCCTGCCTCGTCTTGCGCTCGGCGTACAGCTGCACCGTCTCGTCGAACAGCGCGCCGAGCGACGACGCCTGCTTGCGGTTGAGCGCCGCCTCGTACGCAAGGAGCTTGGACTCGACCGACTGGAGGAAGGCCGGGTGGTGGTTCGCCGAGTCGATCGTGATGGCGCGCGAGCAGCACGCCCCCGCGCGCTGCGGGCCCGAGGACGCTCCGGCGACCACGGCCCGCGAGCCGCACCCGACTCCGCCGCGAGCGACGAAGCCGCGGTCCGCCTCCGCTGATGCCGTCCACGTCTCGACAGCGCCAACGGCGGCATCGGAGCCGCAGGCACGCTCCCACTGCGATTCGGAGCAGAGCATGAGGCCCTGCTCGACGCATCGCGCGGCGGCCGACAGATACGACAGCCCTTCGTCGCCGCCGTCGCGGCGGAACGTGAACGACGGCAGCCACCCTCGCCCCGGCACGTCTCCTGGTGGCAACGTCCGCAGAGCGAGCGGCGCGATCGCCGCGTGCGGAGCGGGAGCAGAGACGACTGGCCGGACCTCCGACGCCGCGGCGACAGCCGCAGATGTCCCCCCACGCTCGCACCCCGCGCAGACCATCGTCCAAGACGCAACCGCAGCGCCGAGCACACGCCTCATCGTCCCCATTACAGGCGAGACTACACGCTCTTGGCCGTCGCTCGCCCGAATTGTCTCCTGGGCGGCGCCGCCGGACGCATCGAGGCGCGACCCCACGCCCCGCACTCCCTCAGCCTCGAGGCTCACCACCCCGCGTCGCGAGCAGCGCATACAAGGCCAGCGTCGTCACGATCAAGACGACGAACACGGCTCCGAGCGCCGGGCTCGTCGCCCAGCGACCGACCGAGTCGCCACCCGTCCCGACGTGCTTCGCCACGAGCAGCATTGCCGCCGCGAGGACCGCGCCGCCGCCCGAGACGATCGAGCCGAGCGCCAGGGCAACCGGGCCGTACATCGCAGGATCGACGCCCATGGCGCGCGCAACCCGCGAGGCTGACGTCGCCATGGCTCCGAGCACGAGCCAGGCAGAGACTGGGATCCAGGCATCGGCGAGGAAGCCGACTCCTGGCATGCCTGCGGCGAGCCACAGAGCGAGGCTGAGGCCGACGAAGAGGATCGTTCCGATGTTTGGTTTCATCTCGTGACCCCTATGAGCGGGCGCTGCCAGCGGCGCTCGCGCTCTCTCCGATGTCTTCGCCGAACTCGCGACGCGTCGCCTCGTCACCCCAGCAAGCGGCGCACGACCTCGACGTCGACGGCCTTGGACCATGCTGCCATACCCGGGGTCCACACCAGGTGCGTCCCGAACGGGTTCGCGCGCACGCGCTCGGCGACGGCGTCGGGCGACAGCCCGGCCGATTGCGTCTGCCCGTCGGAGTAGTTGAACGTCACGCCAGAGGTGTCTGGAGGCGGCATCGGAGGGGGCCCGGCATCGGGGGAGGCCGCGGGAGGCGACGGCGCGGCCTCCTCGACGGCGCATCCGAGGGCGCGCGCGCGGACGCCGATGTAGCTCACCGCCGCGAGCTCGCTCGCCGCGAGCCCAGCAGCCACTGCGAGCATCGAGAGCAGCGGCATCTCGTCCCGGGTGATGACGCGGTCGGCTGCCGCGACGCTCAGCGCTCGCTCGAAAGCATCGACCGGCGACGGTGCCCCGGGCGAGCTCGCAGCGGGAGCCGGCGCGGCAGTCGAACGACGCGCGAACTCGGCCGCCGCGTCGGGGACGTCACCGATAAGCAGCCACTCCTCTTCGCCGGGACGCCGGATCCATGCGCTCGCCGCGTCGAGCCGCAGCGAGCTCACGCGCAGCACGAGCTGGCGCAGGACGTACGGCCCCTCGACGCCCGAAGGACCTCGGAGGTACCAGCGCTGGCTCGGCCCGACCGACGGAGGACCGGACAGCCGCGCGGAGGGCGGTGCCCCCGAAGCCGCTCGCGCAGCGACCGACGGCGTGCCTCCGACGTAGCTGCCGCCCATCGCACCGCCGAGACCTACTCCCATTCCCGGCATGAAGGCCGGCAACCCGTGGGCCGCCGCGCCGGCGCCGATGCCCTCGAGCATCGCCTTCTGGCCCTCGAGCATCTGGTAAGCCGCATAGCCTGGCTGAGCGGCGACGTCGGCTTGCTCGCGCTTGACGCCCAGGTCGGCGAGGCGATCGCCGAGCGCCCGCAGCCGCCGGTCCGAGTCGGCGTCGAGGCCGAGCTGGAGCGAGAGCAGCCTAGTCAGCGCGAGCCCGTCGGCCTCGAACTCACCGCGCGCCAGCTCGACCATCTCGCGCCCGAGCTGCTCGCTGTACTGGTTGGAAACGACATTGAGCACGGGCGCGCCTGCGACGAGGGTGCCCACGGACTGAGCCAGGAGCGTGCCGAGGCGCGCATCGAGGAAAGCTCCGACCTGGTCGGCGGCTCCTACCTGCATCCCGGCGATGCGCAGGATGAGGGCCGCGGGGTTGGTGACGCGAACGCCAATCTGGGCGCTCCACAGCAGGCTCACCGTAAGCCGCGAACCGATGTCCTGAAACGTCCCCAGAGGCACTCCGCTCCGCGCGTGCAGGTGCTCCGTCTTCCGCACGAAGAACAGCTCGGTCAGGTAGTGGTTGTCTCCCGTCAGCGGCGAGACGATGAGCGCTCCGAGGAACGGGATGTTCGCCGTCTCGAGGTGGTGCGTGCCCGCCGTCAGCTCGCCGACGAGCTGGCCTTCCTTGAAGAAGAGCGCGACCTCGTCCGCGCGGACGGTGACCTTCGCGCCCCCTGGAATGGCTTGCTCACCGTAGCGCCAGACGAGCGACTGCGCTGCCGCGTCTGGCCGCGCGATGTAGAGGTCCGAGACGCCCTTCTTGATGAATCCAAACATGGTGCGCCTCAGCTACTCCTCATGACGAGGCGCACCTTACCCTCGCGCACGTCGAAATCAAACCGCGGGGCCCCCTTGCCCGCGGCCGCGCTCTGCTCCCGAAGGCGCAGCAGATTGTCGGCGAAGCGCCTGTAATCGAGCCCATCCGTGCTCTCTCCGTTGGCGCGGCGTGCGTCTTGGTAACGGGCGAACAGCGAGAGCCACGTGGGGTCGTCGCCGGTGCCCGTGCCGATCCCGAGCATGGTGGTCGAGGCGACCCGCGGCGGCGCGGCGGCGGAGCTCGGCCTGGGGGGTTGGGGCCCAGTGGTCGGAGCAGGCCTGGGAGGCGCGGGCGCCACGCCCGCTGCCGGCAGCGCGGGGCTGGGCACGGGCGGAGGCGTTGCCGCTGGACGCACCGCCGTCGGCGTCGGGGGCACGGAGGGGCGCGCAGGCGCGGGCCGCGCTGCGGGGGGAGCGCTCGCGGCGATAGGACTCGGCACAGGCGCCACGGGGGGCGGCCTGCTGGCCGAGACGGGGGGGACGGGGGGTGGAGCGACCGGCGCCTTGGCGACGCCAACCGGCGAAGCCGCCGCCACGCCGACGCCCACCGGCGCGGAGCGAACGGCCGGGGCGACCACCGCCGCGAGGAGCGGCTCGACCGCCGTCGCGTGCGTGACGAGACAGCGCTCATCCGGCGTGCAGCGCTCCGCCCAGTGCGCCCGGGTGCTGGCTTGAACCTGGGGAGCGTAGTGCTCGAACTCGAACGCGGTCCGCACCAGCCAGGTGAAATGCCCAAACTGCGACACGAGCGGGGCGAAGTTCAGGGCGCGCCCCCCAATCGAGAGCACGTAGCGCTCCGCGACCACCGTGCGCGCCTCCACCTTGCCGTCGCGTAGCCTGCGCACGGTCGTGTCCACCGGCGCGCGCACCCAGTCGGCGGGGACGAGCCGCGCACCCGCCAGCGCGCCAGCGCCCGGCTCCCACGACCGGTGCGAGAGAGCGATGCCCCCGAGCGCGCGCATCGCGGGCAGGAACATCACCGCGCACGGGAGCTCTGCGCCGAGCTCATCGACGTAGGGCGCGAACACCGGCACCTCGACGCTCGTCCCGGCCACGAAGACCACGCAGCACGGCCCCTCGAAGCGCACCGTCGGAGCCTCGTAGGCGAGCACCGTGCTCGCGGCCAGGACCGCGCTCTCGTCGGCGATGACCTGTCCGAAGACGATGCAGCGCGCGAGCCGCACACGGCGCCCGCGCACGTTGCCGAACACCACGGCGTCCACGAGCGACACCTGATCGCCGATCACGTCGCCGCGCACCACGATCGCCGCGTGGTCCACGCTCGCGAGGAGCGATTGGAGGTGTCCTCGCCGGGTCGGCTCCGAGACGACGTTGCCGCTCGCGTGCAGGCCGCCGAGAAACCGCGCGGGGGCGCGCCCGGGCTCGGCGAACGTCACGTCGCCGCGGCCCAGCACCGAGCCGAGCACGGTCCCGGCGCCACGGAAGCGAAGCTGCCGCCCGTACACCGAGCCCTCGATGTGGAACGGCCCCTCTCGGCCCGTGCCGTCCGCCTCGAAGCGCTGCTGCGTCTCAGCCTGCTTGCGCGGGAAGTGGCTCCCCGCGCTGCGCCCGCTGACGACGAGGCGGTCTCCCTCGACCTTCTCACTCATGACTCCGTCACCTCCTGCGATGCGATGACGCTGAGCCCGAAGCGCTGCAGATACTCCTCGAAGCCAGGCAGCAAAGCGGGGTCGATGCGCCCGTCGGTCGCCAGTCGTCGCAGCGCGTCGATGAAGGCGCTCTTGTGCTCGTCACCGAGCTCGGCCGTCTGCAGGCGTCCCAGCAGGGCGTCGCCCTTCGAGACGACCGCGTCCCTCGCCGCACCGTTGCCACACGTCTCGAACGCGAGCTCCGTCGTCTCCCCACAGTCGAGGGCCGTCGGGGCGACGGACCCGAGCACCTCCAGGCCACCCGGCCCGATCCGCACGGCGACGGGCAGCGCGACTTCGCGCCCCACGACCACCTTCGCCTCGGTGGTGAAGCGCGAGGCGAGCAGATGCTCTACCTGCCGGTGCGCCGAGAGGAGCGGCTCGATGAACTCGTCCCCGAGCGACGCGAACCGGTCGTCGAGCGCCTCGCCTCGCAGCTTCAGGCGACGCTCGTCCATCGCCATCGGCAGCTCGACGGTTCGGATCGTCGGGTCGGTGAGCCGCTCCTCGGCCGGGAGGAACTCCTCGTCGCGGATCCGGTAGATGTGCTCGCCGATGACGCGCAGCTTCTTCTCGTACTCCGTCATCGCGGTGACCTGAAGCTGGTCGTACTGCGAGCGCACGAAGTAGACGTTCTCGACGGCCTTGGCGAACCGCTGCTCGATCTCGTTGCCGAACTGGTTGGCGCGATCGACGGGCTCCTTCGCCTCGTGCAGCAGCCGGATGACCTCCGTCTGCACGATCGCCTGCGCCATGCGACCGATGCCGGCGTCGAGCGTGGCGAACCCGGTCTCGCTCGTCGAATTGAGCGAGTGCAGGCCCACGTTCGCCGCACCGAGCTGCACGTTGGCAGCGACGAACTGCTCGAGCGTGATCTTCTGGGTCGTCTGCTGCAACTGCACCATCTCGGTGTTGCGCTGGTTGATGCTGCCGAGCTCGCGAGCCAGGCTGCCGTGCATCCTCTCGATAGCCCCTTCGACGTTCGCCATCTCTGCCTCCAGACGATCCATCCGGCGATCGAGCACCGCCACGTCGTGCCGCAGCGGCGCGACCTCGCTGTCGACGATGCGCCTCACATCGGAGACGCTGAGCCCACCCTCGCCGCTCATCAGCCGTGCTCCGGCAGCTCGGGCAGGCGGACCTGCGTCTCGGCCTCGCTCTGCTCTCGAAACAGCGCCTCGGGGCCCATCAGCACCTGCACCGGGTCGATCGCCATCACCCGGCGGTTCATCTGCGCCTGAGGCTCGTGGTTGAGCAGCGTCTCCTTGGCCTCGGCGCGCTTGCGCATCGAGTCGAGGTCCCCGCCTGTCATCGCGCCGAGCCGCCCGATGGTCGCCTGCGCGGACTCCGCGCTCAGCACGCCGAGCGCCGAGAGGCTGTTCACCGCAGCGCCGAGCTGGTCGCGCTTGTGCACCGCCTCGGTGGTCGCGATGATGAGGTTCTCGCGGACGGGGCGCATGTCGGCGCGGTACTGCTCGCTCACGTCGCGGAGCGCCCCCGTCTCCTTCTCGACGAGGCGCTGCACCTGCTCGTTGGTGCGGAACAGCTCGGCCTTCCGGAAGTCGTCCTTCTCGGTCCAGAGCTGGTTCCACATGGGCATCAAGAGGTCGTCCTTGATCTTGAGCAGCCGCCCCAGCTTCGCGACAGCCTCGTCCTCGACGTGCAGCTCGCACAGGGGGCAGTCCCAGTGTCCCGTGGCCGGGTCGAGGTACAGGCGCGCCTGGCGCGACAGCTCGAGCAGCGGACGGGCGGACCCAGTCACGATCTTGCGAAGCACCGCGCGGAACTGCGCGATGAGCTGGTCGCGCTGCGCGACCAGCGCGCGCGACCGGCTCACGGTCGCCTGCGCTGTGCCCACGCTCAGGTCGTTCGCGCGGGCTCGGTCGAAGTCCGCGATCGCGAGCTGCACCTCGTCGAGGCTCGTGTAGATCTGGTCGAGCTCCCCCACGAGCGTCTCGTCGGCGACC
>CAITLX010000630.1 GCA_903893335.1 uncultured delta proteobacterium
CGAGGCCGAGGTGCTGACCGGCGTCTCGGTCGTCGACGAGCGCTCCGCGGCGCGGGCCGGCGCGCTGCTCGTCGCGTCGGGGGCGCGCTTCGCCCTGGTCAAGGGGGGCCACTTCGGCGTGCGCGCGGTCGATGTGCTCGTCTCGCGCGCGGGCGTCGTGCGCGTCGCGGGCGTCCGCCGGGCGCGCGCCCGCGTGCACGGCGCGGGCTGCACGCTCGCGAGCGCGATCGCCGGGCGCCTCGCGTGCTGCCCGGGCGCGCTTCGCGACGAGGACGTCGTCGCGGCGGTTCGCTGGGCCAAGCGCCGCGTCGCGGTCGCCTTTCGCCACGCGACGGTGGTCGGCGCGGGGTTGCGGGTGCTTCCGCTCTGATCCGCCCCTCCGGGCGAGGTTCGGACCTCGGCTCGCCTTGACCCTCCCCCGACCGGCTCTTACCTTCGGGGCTCGCGGTGCCGAAGCCGCCGCTCGCACCCCGACGCAGACCGCCCCCCCCACGACCGGAGACGACGCGCCCATGGCATCCGCCCACCTCGCCCACTTCAACGACCTCAACTGGAACGACGAGGTCCTCGCCTCGACGGTGCCCGTGCTGGTCGACTTCACGGCCGCCTGGTGTGGCCCGTGCAAGATCCTCGCGCCCATCGTCGAGAAGCTCTCCGACGAGCTCGCGGGCAAGGTGAAGATCGGCAAGCTCGACATCGACGAGTCGCCGGCGACCGCCGCGAAGTACTCCGTGCGCGGCGTGCCCACCGTCATGGTCTTCGTCAACGGCCAGAAGACGGCGCAGCACGTCGGCCTGACCAACCGCGAGACCCTGCTGCGCCTCGTCGGCGGCTGACCGGAGGCGAGAGGCCGCCGCACCGTTTTGTCTGCGCAGCGGTCCCGCCTCCTGCGCGTGATCGCCGCCGTCACGGCGGCGACGCACGCGTCGTTCGCGCTCGTGGCCTACGAGGCCGCGCTGCGACTCGGTGCGCCGCACCCGGCCGTCGTCGCGGCGGCGCTGGCGGCGGCGTCGTTCGCCGCGTTCTTCGAGCGCGCGCGGGCCATGATGCCCGACCGACAGCGCCCGCGCTGGCAGGTCCACCTCGTCGAGGAGCCCTTCTTCGCGCACTGGTGCGCGGCGCTCGCCACCGCGGCGGTCGTCCTGCCGGCCGCCGTGCTCGTGCCGCTGGTCGAGGTCGCGCTCGGGCGCAGCCCCGCGCTGCCCACGTCGTTCGCGCTCGGCGCGTACGCGGTGTCGCTCGCGTTCGCGGCGTGGGGCGTGTTCGTGCGGCGGCGGTGGGTCGAGGTGCGCGAGATCGACGTCGTCATCCCGAACCTGCCCGAGGGGTTCGAGGGCTACCGCGTCGTGCACCTGAGCGACTTGCACATCGGCGGCCACACCCCGCGCGCGTGGGCCGAGGGCTGGGCGCGACGCTCCAACCGCGAGGCGCCCGATCTGGTGGCCGTCACCGGCGACCTCGTGACGAGCGGCACCGAGTTCCACGCCGACATCGCGAGCGTCGTGGGCATGCTCGAGGCCAAGGACGGCGTGCTCGTCTCGCTCGGCAACCACGACTACTTCGGTGAGGGCGAGCCGCTCATCGCCAAGCTGCGCGCGGTCGGCGCGCGCGTGCTGCGCAACGAGGGGCACCACGTCGAGCGCGACGGCGATCGCGTCTACTTCGCGGGCGTCGACGACACGTGGACGCGCCGCGCGAACGTGCGCCAGGCGCTCCACGCGCGCGAGCCCGGCACCATCGCCATCGTGCTCGCGCACGACCCGGCGCTCTTCGCCGAGGCGTTGCTCCACGGGGTCGCGCTCGTGCTCGCGGGCCACACGCACGGAGGGCAGATCGCGCTACCCTTCCTCGCGCACCGCGTGAGCCTCGCGCAGCTCACGCACCGCCACTGGCTCGGCCTGTACCGCGAGGGGGAGGGGTCGATGTACGTGCACGGCGGGCTGGGGACGACGGGGCCCCCCATTCGCCTCGGCGTGGCGCCCGAGATCGCGGTCCTGACGCTCCGGTGCGCGCCCTGAGGGCGGCGCGGCCCACGCGCGATCGCGCATGAGCTAGACTCGCCCGATCGGTCGGCATGCGGATCGCGATCTTGCTCGAGGGGCGTGTCAGCCCGTCGCCCAGCCACGGGCGGCGGCCGTTCCCGCCGGGGCCCGCCCTGCGCTCGCGCCTCGTCGCGCTGCACGAGCGCGGGCGCATCCTCGTCCTGCCCGGCGGCGACCCGCTCGCGTCGCGCCTCGAGCGAGCCTTCGGCACCGAGGCGCTGGCCGCCGACACGCTGCTGCTCGAGCCGGTGCCCGGCGGGCTCATCGACCGCTCGTCGTGGGAGGGGCTCGGCCTCTCCGGCGTCTCCTCGGGGCCCCCCGCCGACGTGCGCGACGAGGTCGAGCGCACCATGGCCGACGCGTCGCGCAAGCTCGATGCGGGCGAGCTCGACGCGGCGCGCGATGCCTACCGGGCGACCGACGCGCTGCTCGCCCACGACCGCGGCCCGCGCCGGGCCGAGGTCCTCGTGTGCCTCGCCGAGATCGAGCGCGCGCAGGGGCGGCTCGAGGCCGCCGCGCTGCTGTACGACCAGGCCCTCTCGGTGGCGCCGCGCCACCTCGGGGCCCTGCGCTCACGCGTCTCCATCGCGCGCGATCTGGGCGACCCGGCGACCGCCGCCGCGCTCGGCGCACGCCTGCTGGCGCGCTTCGAGGCCGAGCAGGAGCGCGCGGCCACCCTCGAGGACATCGTGCACGACGCGCTCGCCGCCGCCGAGACCGCCCTCGAGCGGCTCGTCGCGCTGCGCCCGGAGGACCACGCCGCGCGCCTCCAGCTCGCCGCGCTGCGCGACACGCGCGCCGGCAGCCCCGCGCCGCCGAGCGCTCGCGCCGTCTCCCCGCCCGCTCCCGCGTCGAGCCCGTGGCCCTCGCCCGCTGCCGGGTCGGCACCGTCGCCTTCGCCCGCTGCCGCGTCCACGCGTGCGCGCGCGTCGGTGCAGGTGGAGGTGCAGGTACCGGCGGCACCGGCGCCGAGCATGGGGACCGACCTCGCCGACCGCGACGTGCCCTCGCTCGACCGCTTCGAGCTGCTCGTGCGCCAGGCCCCCGACCGCCCCGAGGCCTACCGCGCGCTGCTGCAAGGGTGCGTGCGCGCGCGCGACCGCGACCGCGCGTTCGCCGTCGCCTCGGCCCTGGTGCACCTCGGGGTGGCGACCCCCGACGAGCGCGCCGTCTACGAGATGCACGCGCCCGACCGCTTCCTCGCGCCCACCTCCGCCATCGACGAGCTCTCGTGGGAGCTCGTCCGGCCGCAGGGCTACGACGCCGCGGTGTCCGACCTCCTGCTCACGGTCGCCCCCTTCGCCGTCGCCGCGCGCGTCGAGCAGCTGCTCGACGCGGGGCTCGCCTCCGAGCTCGACCCCGAGCAGCGCTACGACCCGGACGCCTCGCCGCTGCCGCCGGTGCGCGCCGTCGGCTGGATCGCGCGCTTCTTCGGCGTCGCGGTGCCCGAGGTCTACCTGGTCAGCGACGAGCTGCCCGACGGCCTCGCGACGCTGCCCGCCGCGCGCCCGGCGCTCGCGTTCGGCCGCTCCGCGCACGCGATCGCGCGTCCCTCCGAGATCGCCTTCGTCGTCGGCCGCGACCTCGCGTACCTGCGCCTCACCGGGCGCGTGCTCTCCTTCTACCCCACGCGCTCCGAGCTCACCGCGCTGCTCGGCGCCGCCGTCGCCCTCGGCGCGCCGGGCGCCTCCGAGCCCACGGCCGAGGCGCACGCGCTCGCGGCCCTGCTCGCGCGCCGCCTGCCCGACGAGGTCATCGCGCGCCTCGCGCAGCCCGCCGAAGAGGTGGCGACGCGCCGCGGCGCGCCCGATCTGGTCCGCTGGGCGCAGGCGGTCGAGCTCACCGCCTGCCGCGCCGCCCTCCTGGCCTCGGGCGACCTCGTCGTCGCGGCCCAGGCGCTCGCCGCGGGCAAACGCGGGGGAGGGGGCGTCTCGCTCGCCGACCGCATCGACGATCTCCTCACGTTCGGCGTCTCGGAGGCCCACTCCCTGGTGCGCCGCGCGACCGGCGTCGCGCTGGAGTGACGCCAGGCGCGTCTCGGGAGCGAGGGGCCGCGGGGTGAGCCAGAGGCGCCGGGCGCCGGAGCGAGGCGCCGGGCGTCTCGCGCGCGTCCCCGCGAGACCGGAATTTCGACCCGACCCGTGGTTCGGGACTATAAGCGGGCGGCCCGCATGCGACGCTATCTTTCCCTGTGCGTCCTCGCGGTCAGCCTCCTCGCGCTTGCGATGGGCTGCGCCGCCGAACACCCCCCGCAGCTCCTGCACGTGCTCGACGTTGCCCCGCGCGAAGCGGAGGTCGGCGACCGCCTCGAGGTCATCGGCTCCGGCTTCCCCGAGGGCAAGCCTGCGCGCATCGAGTTCCGCGGCACGCTCTCGCGGCCGGGAGCCGCTCGCGTCGAGGGCTTCGAGGCCGACGTCGAGGCCGCCAGCAGCGCGGGCGACCGCATCGATTTCACCTTCACCGAGGGCCTGCAGACGGCGTTCTGCGGCGCGGGCGACGCGGCGACGCACACCACCTTCCAGGGCGACGTCGTCGTCTCCTTCCCGGCGCCCACCCCCGGCGCGCTGCCGGTCACCGGCACCGTGAAGAACGTCACCGTCGACTTCCGCGTGCCCTCCGCCCGCCGCGCGATCGTGCAGGCGCGCGAGGCCGAGGGGGAGCGCACGCTCGCCTTCCTCGGGCTCGCCATCGGCGACGACTCGCCGAACGGCGGCGGCCTTCGCGTCGCCTCGGTGCGCGCCGGCAGCCCGGGCGAGCGCGCCGGTCTCGCCGCCGGCGACCTGCTCACCAGCTTCGAGGGCGTGCGCATCGCTTCGCACGCCGACATCGCGCCGTCGGCCGCGACGCGCGTCGCGCGGGTCGGCCTCGTGCGCGGCGGCAATCGCAGCGCCGAGACCATCCGTCAGGTGTCGCTCGAGGGCTTCCGCGCCTCGGCGCCGACCGATCTGCTCGCCGCCGCCGTGCTGCTGCTCATCGCCGCGGCCATCGTGGTGCTGTTCATGGCGCCGGTCGCCGGCATCATCACGTGGGTCGAGCGCCGCGTCTCGGCCCGCATGCAGTCGCGCATCGGCCCGAACCGCGCCGGTCCGCAGGGCTTCCTCGTGTGGATGGCCGACGGCATCAAGTCGATCCTGAAGGAAGACCTCATCCCGACCGAGGCCGACAAGCCGCTCTTCCGCCTCGCGCCCTACCTCGTGTTCCTCGGCGTCAGCGCCACGTTCTGCGTGATGCCGTTCGGCCAGCACCTCATCGCGGCCGACCTCGACATCGGCATCCTGTTCGTCATCGCCGTCACCTCGCTCGTGACCATCGGCCTGATGATGGGCGGCTGGGCGTCGAACAACCGCTGGTCGATGCTCGGCGGCGTGCGCTCGGCGGCGCAGATCATCAGCTACGAGATCCCGGGCGCCATCTCGATCGTGTGCATCGTGATGATGACCGGCAGCCTCCGCGTGCAGGACATCATCCGCGCGCAGGGCGGCGCGCCGTGGCACTGGTTCCTCTTCCGCAACCCCGTCACGTTCGCGCTCTTCTTCCTCTGGTTCACGACCGCGCTCGCCGAGGGCAACCGCGCGCCGTTCGACCTGCCCGAGGCCGAGAGCGAGCTGGTCGCCGGCTACTCCACCGAGTACTCCGGCATGCGTTACCTGTTCTTCTTCTTCGCCGAGTGGGCCAACGTCTTCGTGATGAGCGGCATCGCGTCGGCCCTCTTCCTCGGCGGCTGGCAGCTTCCGCACGTCTCGCCCGCGCAGCAGGAGGCGAGCTTCGCGCTGCAGTGCCTCGGCGCGGTCGTGTTCCAGCTCAAGAGCTGGGTGCTGGTGTTCATCGTCATCTGGATCCGCTGGACGCTCCCGCGCATCCGCATCGACCAGATGATGAACCTCTGCTGGAAGTGGTTCGTCCCGGCGTCGTTCGCGGCGTTCCTGCTCACCGGCCTGTGGACGGTGTGGAACCCGCCGGCGCTCGCGCAGACGGTCATCAGTCTCGTCACCTTCGGCGCGTTCCTCGTCGCCGTCGGGCGCTTCGCCGCGCGCGTGCGCTACAACCTGCGCGCCTCGGGCGCGGCGATCCACCTCAACCCGTTCCTCTGAGCCACGGCAGCGCGTCGGCGTCGCCGCCGGTGCGACGGCGTCGCCTCGGAGCGGCTCAGCGTCCGCGCAGGCTCGCGAGCGACGCGAGCGCGCCGAACGTCACGGGGTGGTAGGGCGGCCTCGGCGTCACCGGCAGCGTGGCGTCTCCCCCGGCCTCGGCGAGGCGCGTGGCGCAGGCCACGAGGCACCCCTTGCCCTGGCAGCAGCCGGTGGCGAAGCCGGTGTAGCGCTTGAGCGACTCGAGGTCGCGGTGACCGGCGGCGATGGCGCTGTCGAGCTCCTCGAGCGTCACGTCCTCGCAGCGGCACACGAGCGTCTTCACGGGCGTCTCCTCCGCGCTGGGTCACGCGTGTTCACGGGCGTCTCCTTCGAGCGGGCTCGCGCGTCAGTCTCCCTCGTACTCGCAGCGCGCGTCGCACGTCTCGAACACCGTGACGCGCGCGAGCGACGGCAAGCTGGGGCGCATGCGCTCCCAGACCCAGCGCGCGAGCACCTCGCTCGTCGGGTTCTCGAGGCCGGGGATGTCGTTGAGGTAGCGGTGGTCGAGCGCGTCGTGCAGCGGCGCCCAGAGGTCGTAGAGGTCGCCGAAGTCGAGGAACCAGCCCGTGTCGGGGTCGACGGGGCCGCGCACGGAGAGCTCGATCTTGAAGCTGTGGCCGTGCAGGCGCGCGCACTTGTGCCCCGCGGGGACGCGCGGCAGGCGGTGGGCTGCTTCGAAGCGAAATTCGTGGATGAGCCGGACGTTCATCGTGCGCCACCTTAGCACCGCGTGTACGTTCGGCCCGGTATGCGGCGCGCGTTTGGGCTGGCGATCTTCGTCCTGGTCGCCGCCGGCGGCTGCAAGCGCCCCTCGGGCGACGTCGCTCCCGACGCGGAGGCCGGGCAGTCGAGCGAGGAGCCCCGCGCGCGCGCGCTCAGGCGCGCGGCGCTCGAGTCGAGGGGCGCCCACGCGCTCGTGCGCTCGCTCGTCGACACCTGCGGCCCGAGGCCCGCGGGCTCGCCCGCTGCGGCCTGCGCC
>CAITLX010000631.1 GCA_903893335.1 uncultured delta proteobacterium
AGGGGCTCCGCGTCGCGCGCACCCGCGCGCTCGCGGCGGTGGTCGGGGCCACGGGGCTCGCGGCGCTGCTGCACCTCTCGGCCGTCTTGCTCGCGGTGTGGGCCGGCGAGCGGGCGCACGTGCGCTTCGCGACCCTGGCGCGCGCGCTCGGCTCGGGCTCGGTCGCGTTCGACGCGCTCGCCGTCGCGGTGGCGCTCGTGTGGCTCGCCACGCGGGGCGGACGCCCGACGAGCCTGCCGGTGGTGGCCGCGCTCGCCGCGGCCGTGACGCTCGCGTCGGGAGCCGCGCAGGGGGCAGCCGACGGCGCCGCGGCCTGGCAGATCGTCGCGTTCCGCAGCTTGCAGCACCTGGTGGGCTTCCCCCTGCCGGTCGTGCGGGTGCACGTGCGCTGGATGCTCGAGGCGCTCGCCCCCGCGCTCGCGCTCGTCGCCCTGCTCACACGCGGGCAGATCGCCGCCGTCGCGGGCGCGCTCGCCCTCGCGCTCGTGGCGCGCCCCGCGACCGACGTGCCGCTCGCTGCGCTCTCGCTCGGCCTCGCGGCGCTCGCCACGATGTACGCGGCGCACGACGAGCGCGGCATGTGGGACGCGCTGCTCGAGCGCCCCGGCCCCGACGGAAGGCCGGGCGGGCCGCCGCAGCCTTGACGCGAGGGGGGGCGGGTCCTAAACCGCCGCCCCTCCCTCCGGACGACCTGCCATGGGCGCAAATCGACTCGCGGACGCATCCCTCGTGGGGCCGGCATCGCCCGCCGTCCGGCTGCGCGATCTCGTCGCGCTGACCAAGCCGCGCATCACCTCGACCGTGCTGCTCACGACCGCCGGCGGCCTGTGGCTGGCGCCCGGCGTGCGCGACCGGCAGACCTGCGCGCTCGCCGTCGCGGGCGTGACGCTCATCGTGTCGGGCGCGAATGCGCTCAACATGTACCTCGAGCGCGACGTCGACGGCCGCATGAAGCGCACCGAGCGCCGCCCGCTGCCCGCCGGCCGCCTCGCGCCCCGCGTGGCGCTCGTGTTCGGCGTGGCCCTCTCGGTGCTCGCCGTCCCCGTGCTCGCGCTCGGCGTCAACCTCACCACGGCCATGCTCGCGGTGCTCGCGCACCTCTCGTACGTGCTCGCGTACACGCCGATGAAGCAGCGCTCGCACCTCGCGCTGCTGGTCGGCGCGGTGCCCGGTGCCATGCCGCCCCTGCTCGGGTGGACGTCCGCCACAGGTCGCGTCACGGCCGGCGGCCTGGTGCTCTTCGGCATCCTCTACCTGTGGCAGGTGCCGCATTTTCTCGCGATCGCGATGTTCCGCGAGCAGGAGTACACGCGCGCCGGCCTCAAGGTGATGCCGGCACAGGTCGGGGCGCGCGCGACCCAGCACGCGATCGTGCGCTGGACGAGCGCGCTGCTGGTCACGACGCTGCTCGCCGTCCCGTTCGGCGTCGCGCGCGAGCGCTTCCTCGCCAGCGCGGGCCTGCTCGGCGCGGTGTTCCTCGGCTGGGGCCTCTACGGCCTGCGCGGGCCGGCCACCGCGCGCTGGGCGCGCTCGCTGTTCGCCGTGTCGCTCGTCTACCTCATGCTCCTGTTCGCGGCGCTGGTCGTCGACGCACGGGTCTGAGGCGTGCCCGGCGAGGTTCGCAGCCGGGCCCACCGGCTCGCGCTCGCCTCCGGCGCCCTGCTCCTCGCCGTGCTCGTCGCCGCTCCGCTCGCGCGGCGCTGGATGGCGCGCGCGGCCTCCGCGCCGTGGCTCGGGCAGGTCCCTCCGTTCGCGCTCGTCGATCAGCAGGCTCGCGCCTTCTCGCGCGCCGATCTCGCAGGCAAGCTCTGGGTGGCCGACTTCATCTTCACGAGCTGCCAGGGCGCCTGCCCCATGCTCTCGACGCGCATGCGCGCGTTGCAGGGCTGGATCGCCGAGGCCGAGCGCGCGCGGGGCGCGGGCGACCTCGGCGTCCGCCTCGTGTCGTTCTCGGTCGACCCCGAGGTCGACACGCCCGAGCGCCTCGCCGCGTACGCGGAGCGGTGGGGCGCCGACGCGCGCCTCTGGACGTTCGTCACCGGCTCGCTCGACGAGGTGACGCGCGTCGCGACCTCGGGCATGAAGGCCCCCATCGGCAAGCCCTCGCGCGTCGGCGCGGCGCGCGACATGGCGCACGGCGAGCGCCTGGTGCTCGTCGATCGCCGCGCGTTCGTGCGCGGGCAGTTCGCGCCGACGCCCGAGGGGCTCGCCGATCTCGAGCGCACCCTCTCCCTGCTTCTCGCGGAGACTCCATGAAGGAATCGATCGGCCTCTCCCTCGCCACGCTCAACGCGGTGCTCAACGCGACGGCCGCGGCGCTGCTCGTCGTCGGCTGGCTCGCCATCCGCGCAGGCAGGCGCGACCGGCACCGCGCCGCGATGCTGGGCGCGTTCTGCACCTCGGCGCTGTTCCTCGCCTCGTACCTCACGCGCTTCGCGCTCACCGGCGCGCACCGCTACCCGGGCACCGGCCTGGCGCGCGCCCTCTACCTCACCGTCCTCGCGTCGCACACGCTGCTGGCCGTCGTGAGCCTGCCGCTCATCTTGCGCTCGCTCTGGCTCGCGCGCGGCGAGCGCTTCGCCGAGCACCGCGCGGTGGCGCGCTTCGCGTGGCCGGTGTGGCTCTACGTCTCGGTGACGGGCGTCGTCGTGTACGTGATGCTCTACCACCTCGCCTGAGTGAGCCGGTGGTGTCGCCGCTGCGACTCAGACGCCGATGTAGAGCCGCTGCGACTCAGACGCCGATGTAGAGCCGCTGCGACTCAGACGCCGATGTAGAGCCGCTGCGA
>CAITLX010000632.1 GCA_903893335.1 uncultured delta proteobacterium
GACGACGCAGCGCGCGCCTCGGCGGCGCCGAGCGGCTCGTGCGGGGCGACCGCCTCGCGCACGTCGAGGTAGATCTTGAGCTTCGGCTCGGTGCCGCTCGGGCGCGCGACGACGCGCGCGCCTCCGGCAAGCTCGAGCGCCACCACGTCGCTCGGGGGCAGCGTCAAGGGCGTCACGAGCCCGGTCGTCGTGTCGCGCCGCGTGCCCGCTGCGTAGTCGCGCACCGCCAGCACCTCGCGCCCCGCGAGCGCGAGCGGCGCCGCCGCGCGCAGGGCCGCCATCGAGGCGCCGATGGCCGCGATGCCCGCGACCCCCTTGCGAACGATGCTGCGCTGCGCGCTCGCGTACAGGCCGTGCCGCCGGTAGATGCTCTCCAGCTCATCGAGCACCGAGCGGCCGCGAGAGCGGCAGGTCGCGGCGAGATCCGCGAAGAGCACCGCGGCGCCGATGCCGTCCTTGTCGCGCACCAGATCGCCCACCGAGTAGCCGAGCGCCTCCTCGTAGCCGAACGCGACGCGCGCCCCGGTCGCGTGCGCGACCTCGAGCCCTCGGCGCGCGATCCACTTGAACCCGGTGAGCGTCTCCTCGTAGCGGACGCCGAGCGCCCGCGCGAGGTCGCCCAGCATCGGCGACGACACGATGGTCGAGAGCATCACGCGGTCCCCCTCGTCGCCCGCCTCGGTCAGCAGGTAGTGCCCGAGCAGCACGCCGACCTGGTTGCCGGTGAGCTGCACGAAGCGCCCCGCGGCGTCGGGCACCGCGACGGCCAGACGGTCGGCGTCCGGGTCGTTGGCCAGCACGAGATCGGCGCGCGTCGCGCGCGCGAGCGCGAGCGCGAGGTCCATCGCGCCGGGCTCCTCGGGGTTGGGGAACGCCACGGTCGGGAAGCGGCCGTCCGGCTCGCGCTGCTCGGGCACGGCCTCGACGTCCGAGAAGCCCGCGCGGGCCAGCGCCGCCGACGCGAGCCGAAAGCCGACGCCGTGCAGCGGCGTGTAGACGATGCGCAGCGCGGGGCGCAGCTCCGGGTGCAGCGCGAGCGACGCGACGCGCGCGAGGTAGCCCTCGGCGACGGACGCCGGCACCTCGCGCACGACGCCACGGGCCCGCGCCTCGTCGAGAGCGACGCGCGCAAGGCCGATGGCCGGCCCCACCGCGTCGATCGCGCGCGCGATCGCGACATCGACGGGAGGGACGATCTGCGCGCCGTCGGCTGCGTAGACCTTGTACCCGTTGTACTCGGGCGGGTTGTGGCTCGCCGTCACGACCACGCCCGCCGACGCGCGGAGCGCGAGCACCGCGTACGCGACGAGCGGCGTCGGCACCTCGGTGTCGAACAGGTGCACGGGGATGCCCGCAGCGGCGAGCACCGCAGCCGTGTCCTCGGCGAACCCGAGGCTCGACAGGCGCGCGTCGTAGCCCACGACGACGCCGCGCGACGCGACGCCCTCGCCCTGCGCGAGCAGCCAGTCGGCGAGCCCTCGGGTCGTCTGCAAGACGACCGCGCGGTTCATGCGGTTGGGCCCCGCGCCGACCACCCCGCGCAAGCCCGCGGTGCCGAACTCGAGCCGCGCGCCGAAGCGGTCGTCGAGCTCGTGCACGTCGCCGCTCGCGACGAGCCGGTCGAGCTCGGCGCGCGTCGCCTCGTCCGGATCGCCCGCGCGCCACGCGTCGATCGCCTGCCTTCGCTGCGCGTCGTTCACCGTGGGCCTCCCCTCACTTCTCCTTGGCGAACGCCTCGGCCCAGCGCGTGTCGTACGCGCCGGCCGCGAAGCGCTCGGAGGCCACGATGCGCCGCAGGAACGCGAGGTTGGTGGCCGCGGGCCCGCGCGGGCCGACCAGATCGAGCGTCGTGACCGCGAGCGCGGCGTCGAGGCGCGCGATCGCGGCGGGGCGGTCGGCGCCGTGCGCGACGATCTTCGCGAGCAGCGGGTCGTAGTACGGCGTCACGTCGGCGCCCTCGGCGACGCCGGTCTCGACGCGCAGGTCCGCGGCCTCGGCCGGCCAGACGACGCGCGCGAGCTTGCCCGGCTGCGGGGCGAACGACTTCGACGGGTCCTCGGCGTAGACGCGCACCTCGATGGCGTGCCCGCGCCGCGGCGTGTCGCCGAGCTCCTCGGGGAGCGCCTCGCCCGAGGCGACCCGCAGCTGCAGCTCCACCAGGTCGAGCCCGGTGCACATCTCGGTCACGGGGTGCTCGACCTGCAGCCGCGCGTTGACCTCGAGGAAGAAGAGCTCGCCGCTCGCGTCCGCGATGAACTCGCA
>CAITLX010000633.1 GCA_903893335.1 uncultured delta proteobacterium
CCGGCGCCTCGCGCGCGCAGCAGGCCGCCGAGGGGCACCGCGAAGGCGACGCGCGCGTCGAGCGTGGCGCGCGCAGCCGCGTCGCCCGCCGGCGCGACCGTGGTGCGCGGCGCGACGAACCAGGGAAGCCCGCTCGACGCCGGGGGGCGCACCGACACGTGGTAGACGCCCGGGTCGAGCGACGAGCGGAACGCGCCGTCGAGGCCGGCGAAATCGCTCGCGCCGCGAGGCGCCACCCCGACGTTGCCCAGCGCGGCGTCGAGCACCGCCGTGGGGCTCGCGTCGATCGCGGCGACCGCGTCGACCGAGGCGCCCGCGATGGGCTCGCCCGTGGAGGCGAGCGTCGCGCGGCCGGCGATCTCGCTCTGCGGCAGGAGATCGACCACGCGCGTCGGCGGGTCGCCGCCGTCGGCGGTGACGAACCACTTCGCCTCGGTCAGCGCCCAGGGCTCGCTCGCGTCGGGCACGGCGAAGACGCGGTAGGCGCCCGGCGGGAGCGCGGTGACGAACGTGCCGTCGTCGCGCGTCGCGACGCTCGTCGCGAAGGCCGCCGTGAGCCCAGCCTGGCCGCCGAGCGCGACGATCGAGAGCGCACCTCGTACCGGCGGACGCGCGCCGGTCGAGCCGCGCAGGCCCCCCGAGACCGCGCGCGGCAGGACGCGAAGCGACGACGTGTCGAGGCTGACCTTGCCGTGGAACTGGAGGTCGGCGGCGGCGAGGTCCCAGAGCAGCGTCGGGGCGACGACCCCGTCGGGGGGCGAGACGCGCAGGAGCGGGCCCGAGGCCCCGGCGGCGGCGCCCGAGAGCGAGAGCAGGGTGCCGCCCGCTGGGTCGCTCGTCGCGTGCAGCGCCTGCGCGGGGCGCCAGGTGAGCGCGAAGTTGGTGGGGTCGCCCGCGCCGAGGCGCGCGACGGTCGAGAGCCTGCGCCCGAGCGCGGGCTCGATGATGTCGACGCTCCAGCCCTCGAGCGACGCGTCGGCCGGCGCGACGATCGACCCGGTGAGCGGCGCGGGGGCGGCCAGCGCGGCGAGCAGCGAGACGTCGCCCGGGGCCACCGGGGCGCCGACGACGAGCAGCGGCGCGACGGGGCACGCGTCGTCGTGCAGCGGCAGCACGTGCACGTCGTAGGTGCCCGGCACCGCGTCGACCTCGAAGCTCCACGAGCCGGGCGCGTCGGCGACCGTCGCGCTCGTCGCGTTGGCGGCGAAGGTCGCGCGCGGGAGGCCGAGCGCCGCGTCGGTGCGCACGAGCTGCACGCGCACCTCGAGCGAGCCGTCGGCGGCGGCGGCGTACTTGCAGCCGTTGGGCAGCGCCGAGGCCTCGACGTGGCCGCGCACGACCGAGCGCGCGGGGAGCGTCACGTCGCGCGCGAGGTCGCCGTCGCCGACGCTCGGCTGATCGACGAGGAACGAGACGCCCGCGCCGTACGCCGCGGTGGAGTCGGGCACGACCTCGAGCACGACGCGCGCGAGGTCGCCGCCGTGCGCGTAACACGCACCGGCTGCGCACACAGCGCCAGCAGCGCAGTCGGCGTCGGACGCGCAGCGGTTCTCGATGGCGTGCGCCGCCGCGTCGTCGGCGAGCGGGGGCGAGCAGGCCGCGACGAGCGCGAGGAGGGAGAGCGCGCGCCTCATCCGCCGTCACCGGCGCCGGGAGCGGCCGGCACCGTGCCGTAGCAGTTCATCGGGACCGCCCCGCCCTGCCCGTCGCCCACGCTCAGCCACCACGTCGCGAGCGCGCGCGCGCTGGTGACCTGCTCGCGCTCGGTGTCGTAGTTGTGCGTGACCAGCGCGGTGACCGAGTGGCAGCCGACCGAGAGCGTCTCGCTCGGGGTGTAGGCGATGTGCACGTCGCGCGGCGTGTCGAACGTGTCGGGCTGCGCGAACGCGAACGTGACGCGCCTGCCCGTGCCGCCGCCGCGGTAGTCCTCGAAGAGCAGCACCTCGAGCGGCTGGCCCTCGTCGTCCGAGCGCACGGTGAGCGTGAGCGAGGTCGGGCGGCCGCTTCGGAGATCGTTGGCCTCGAGCGCGACGACGGCGTACGCGGGTGGGTCGACGTCGATGATGAAGGGGCCGCGCGCGTCGGGCACCGGGAACGTGGTCGACTGCGCGACCAGACAGCTCGGCGGTACGGCGGCCAACACGACGCCCGCGAGTAGCGAAACCCATGCCACGCGACGCAACCCTGCGACACCTCTCGGCATCGGTGGCTTCGGGACTGACAGCGATGTCACGGTCCGCGCGTCCTTCGAACCGCGCACGGTATCAGGTCAGGGCGCCTCGTGGCCACGGTCCGTCGAGGGCTGCCAGCGGGCGTGCGCCCACCGAGGGTGGGCAGCGAGCCGGACGAGCGCGGCGATCTCGGGGTGAGCGGCGGCGGCGGCCGCGAGGCCTCCGGGCGAGGTGAGCGCGAGGCCGATGGGGAGATCGCCCTCGACGACCGCGTGGCGCACCGCGACGCCGAGGTCGCCGGACACGAAGAGGCCGGCGCGCCGCGCGAGCGCGCGCACGAGGGCCTGCGCCTCGTCGAAGGTGGGCAGCGGGGACGCGCCCATGCACAGCTCGCGCAGCCTGCGCTCGGAGCGCGCGGGCAGCGTCTGCCAGAGCGACTCGGCGATGGTCGCGACCGCCGGCCGCGTCCCCGCGGCGCGCTCGGGCGGACCGTACGCGGCCGGGATCGCCGCGAACAGCAGGCGCGCGCGCGCCTCGGGCAGCGCGAAGAGCAGCGCGCACTCGGGCATGGCGGCGACGAGGTGCGAACCGACGAGGTAGCGCAGCTCGGGGGTCTCCTCGCGCGCGTCGCCGCCGAGCACGATGCCCGGAGGGTGCGCGAGCGCGACGCCCGCGGTGAGCCGCTCGGGGCCCGGGGCGTGGAAGAGGGGAACCTGCGAGAGCCCGAGCGCCGCGGCCGCCGAGGTGAAGACGCGACCGAGCGGCGAGCGCGCGCCCGGGAGCACGCGCTGCACGCCGGCGCGACCGAACCAGGACGGCTGGTCGCGGCGAAACAGCTGCGGCGCCCCCTCGCAGACGATGCCGAGCGCGTCGAGCGCAGCCAGCGTGCCGTCGCCGAAGACCAGCCCGGCGACGACCTCGGGGGCGGGCTGCTGGGCCGCGAGCGGCGGCGCGGGCAGCGACTCGTGCCTCGCGTCGAACGCGCCGAGCACGTGCTCGACCGCCCGCGCCCACGCGGCGTCGCCCGCTGCGAGCGCCGCGTCGCGCAGGCGCTCGAGGGCCCCCTGGTCGCCTGGGAGGGCGTCGGCCTGACGGCTCCGGACGTCGGCGACCAGCGCGGGGTGGCCGCGCCCGTAGCCGCGATCGAGCAGCTCGTTGCCGGCCTCGACGTCGCCCTCGCGCAGCGCCGAGAGCAGCTCCTCGGTGCTTCGCGGTGCGCGCAGGGGCGTGGGCTCGCCCATGATCTCGGCCATGACGTCGACCACGACCGTGGGCGTCGGCTCGGCAGCGGGCGCTGCGAGCGCCGCGACGAGCGCTTCGGCCGCGAGGCGCGCCTCCTCGTCGTCGCCGGTCGCCTGGGCGAACGCGCGGGTGTGCGCGCCGTCGCCTGCCGCGAACGCGAGGCGAGCGGCCGCGAGGGCGACGACAGGCCGCGCGCGCAGCCCGCGAAGGTCGCCCGCGAGCGCCTCGCCGTACAGCTCGACGGCCGAGGGCACGTCACCGATCTTCGCGTAGTGCTCGGCGAGGCCGAGCGCGACGAGCGCGCCGTGCGCCTCGGCGTCGCGGGCAGCGCGGAGCGTGGCGAGGGCCGCGTCGTCGTCGCCGTACACCTGCTCGGCCTCGGCGCGCAGGAACGACCAGAGCTGAAACGCCGCCGCCTCGGTCGGTGGCCGCTGCGCCGCGAGCCGCTCGACGAGCGCGCGCGCCGCCGCGGCGTCCCCTGCGTCGCCGCGCGCACGACGCTCGAGGAAGACGACCAGGCACAGGGCGTCCGACGAGGTCGGTGCCAGCTCGAGCGCGCGACGCGCGAGCGCATCGCAGCGCGCGCTGTCGCCCAGGTCGAGGGCGACGTGGGCCGCCTCGACCAGACACGCAGCTCGCCTGTCGTCGGGCTCGACCGAGCTCGCCGCGAGCGCCGCGAGGGCCTCGACCAGCGCGCGCGACGGGCCCGCCTTGCGCTCGACCTCGACCTCGAGCGCGGAGATGCGGTCGTCGCGCGCGGCGCCCGTGGCGACGACGAGCGCGAGGGCGC
>CAITLX010000634.1 GCA_903893335.1 uncultured delta proteobacterium
CCGCGCTCGTCGCGCTCGGCACGCCCGCGCGCGCGTGACGCGCCCCGGGCGAACGCGGGCGAGCCGGGGCGGTTGCGCCGCGGCGCGCGCTCCGCGATCCTCCCGCTCGTGAGCGTGCTGTCGGGGTTCGCGCCCCTGTCGCGAAGGGGCCTGCTGAAGGGTGGGCTCGCGCTCGGCGGCGCGGTGCTCGTCGCCGAGGTCGGGCTGCTCGGCGTGCGCGGGCACGCGCCGTCGGCGCGGGGGCTGCGCTGCCTCGGCGACCAGGCGTACCGCACGCTCTCGCGCCTCGCCGAGGCGCTCTTCCCCACAGGCGGCGCGTTCGCCGCGGGAGCGGCCGACGTGGACCTCGCGCGCGCCTTCGACGCGTTCCTCGCCGACGAGCCCGAGGACGAGCGGCGCGATCTCGGCCGCGCGCTGGTGTGGCTCGAGTGGGGTCCGGTGCTCTACGACCGGCGCGGGCGCACCTTCAGCCGCCTGGGCGAGGCCGAGCGGCTCGAGCACTTCGAGCGCTGGGGCGTCTCGGACGACCTGCTGCGCCGTCAGGTCGCCGTCGCCTTCCGGCGCTTCCTCTCGATCGTGTTCTACGACCGCCCCGAGGTGTGGCCGCACCTCGGCTACGACGGGCCCCTCTTCCGCCCGGTGGCGCCGTGACCGGCTCCATCGTCGATCTCTCGCGCGAGCTCGTGCCCGAGTCGCTCTCGGTCGACGTCTGCGTCATCGGCTCGGGCCCCGCGGGCGCCACCGCCGCGTGGGAGCTCGCGCTCGCCGGGCGCGAGGTGCTCGTGCTCGAGGAGGGGGCCGACTACCCGGGCGCGCGCATGACGCAGCGCGACGCGGGGATGTACGACCAGCTCTACATGGACCGCGGCGGGCGCTCGACCGCCGATCTCGCCATCTCCGTGCTGCAAGGGCGCGTGCTCGGCGGCGGCAGCGTCGTCAACGCGTGCGACGTCGTGCCCATGGCCGACGCCGTCGCGCGCCACTGGCAGACGCGCCACGGGCTCTCGGGCTTCTCGCCCGAGGCGCTCGCGCCGTTCCGCGACGCGGCGCTCGCCGACCTCTCGGCCTCGCGCCCCCCCGAGGCCGATCTCAACGCGAACAACCGCCTGCTGCGCGACGGCGCGCGCGCGCTCGGCTTCGCGACCGAGGTCATGCTCCACAACCGCGTCGGCTGCGCGGGGGCCGGCACCTGCCTCATCGGCTGCCCCATCGACGCCAAGCGCAACGCGCGCACCGTCGCCCTGCCCGCGGCGATCGCCGCCGGGGCGCGCGTGCTGACGCGCGCGCGGGCGGTGCGCATCGACGACGCGGGCGCCGAGATCAAGCGGGTGCGCGTGCGCGCGCTCGACGCGAAGGGCTACCACGAGGCGCGCGACCTGCTGGTGCGCGCGCGGGTCGTGCTGCTCGCGGCCAACGCGGTCGGGTCGGCGGCGCTGCTGCTGCGCTCGGGGCTCGGCAACGAGCACGTCGGGCGCCACCTGATGCTTCAGCCGCAGCTTCCGGTGACGGCGCTCTTCCCCCAGCCGGTGCGCTTCTTCCGCGGCATCCCCCAGGCGGTCGCGGTCACCGAGTTCGAGGAGATCGACGAGGAGCGCGGCCTGTGGGGCGCGCGCATCGAGCCCATCGGCGGCACGCCGGGCATCGTCGCGACGATGCTGCCGACGCTCGGCCTGCCGGGCAAGGCGCTGATGAGCCGCTTCGACCACCTCGCCGCGGCGCTCGTGCTCGTGCCCGACGCCCCCAACGGAGCGGTGCGCGTCGACGCCGGGGGGCGCATCCGCGTCGACTACGCGATGCCCGAGGAGCAGAGGCAGCGCTACCGCATGGCCGCCCGCGCCGCCGCGCGCGCCTACCTCGCCGCGGGGGCCACCTCGGTGCAGATCCCCGTCGCGCGGCCGGTCGTCGTGCGCGCCGAGGCCGATCTCGCCGCCCTCGACGCGCTCGCGTTCGAGCCGGCGACGACCCCCTTCATCAGCGCGCACCAGCAGGGCACGGTGCGCTTCGCCGCCTCGCCCCGCGACGGCGGCGCCGACCCGGAGGGGCGGGTGTACGGCACCCGCGACGTGCTCGTCGTGGACTCGTCGGGCTTCCCGAG
>CAITLX010000635.1 GCA_903893335.1 uncultured delta proteobacterium
CTGCCCCCCGCGAAGTCGGCGTACGCCCACGCGAGCGCGACGCCCGCCGCCGACGCGATGCGCCGCGCGTCGATCGCAGCGGCGACCCGCTCGACGCGCACGAGGATCGCGCCCAGCGCCGCCACCGCGGAGACGACGACGAGCGCGAGGTGCGTGCCCGAGACGGCCAGCAGGTGCGACAGGCCGCTCGTGCGGAACGCCTCGTCGTCGGCGGCGTCGAGGTCGGTCTCGCCGAGCACCAGCGCGCGCGCGAGCGGAGCCGCCGCGGGCGCGAAGGTCGCGTCGATGCGGCCGCGCACGTGCGCGCGGAGTCGATCGATGTGCGACGCGAGGTCGCTCCCCGCCGCGACGACGCGCGCGTCGAGCACGCCTCCGCTGAGCACGTGCCCCATGCGCGCCGCGGTCGGGCGCGGGTCGTCCAGCTCCTCGTTGGCGAGCGGCTGCACGGCGGCGAGCTGAGCGACGACCTCGACCCGCGCGCCGCGCGCCAGCTCGTCGGGGCCACCGTAGAGGCGAGCGGCGAGCGGCGTCGGCTGGTCGCGCTCGTCGCAGCGCAGCTGATCGAAGCGCGCGTCCCAGCGCAGCGCGCCGTGCATCCGCACCGGGCTCGAGACGACGACCGCGACGCCGTCGCAGCGCGACGGGGCTCCGATCGCGACGCGCGCCACCTCGCGCGAGCGCTCGTACGCGTCGATCTGCCGACGCGCGCGCAGCGCCGCCCAGCCGAACAGCGCCACCGCGACGACGACCGCGGCGGGCCGGAGGCGACGGCGGAGACACGCAGCAGCGACCACGCACGCGACCACCGTCGGGGCCGGTCGCTGCGCCGCGATCGCCCCCGCCGCGAGCGCCAGACCGGCGAGCAAGGTGACGTCGAACACGCGCCTTGCACCCGCACGAACGGCGCCAGCGCGCGGCTCGGCGCGCGCCGCTCGGCGACCCGCCGGACGCCGCTCAGGAGGCGGCGGGCGCCACCTGAGCTACAACGGACGCCGTGACCCGTACGCTGCGCCTCGCCTTCAGCCCCGACTCGGACGATCTGTTCATGTTCTGGCCGCTGCTGACCGGGCGGGTCGCGCACCCCGGCTTCGACCTCGAGCACGTTCGCCTCGACACCGAGACGCTCAACCACCGCGCGGCCGACGGCGACCTCGACGTCGCTGCCATCAGCATCGCGCGCTACCCGGCCATCGCGCGCGATTACCTGCTCCTGCCGCACGGCGGCTCGGTCGGCCGCGGCTACGGCCCGGTGGTGGTGACGCGCGAGCCGCGCGCGCTCGACGCGCTCGAGGGGGCGCGCATCGCGGTGCCGGGTCCGCACACGACCGCGTACCTCGTCTTGCGCCTGCTGCTGCCGCGCTTCGAGGCCGTGGTGGTCCCCATCACGCCCTACGCGCGCGTGTTCGACGCGCTGCGCGGCGGCGAGGTCGACGCGGCGCTGCTCATCCACGAGGGGCGCCTGACCTACGAGCGCGAGGGCTTCGCGCGCGTGGTCGATCTCGGCGAGGCGTGGGCCGCCCGCACCGGCGGGCTGCCGCTGCCGCTCGGCGGCAACGCCATCCGGCGCGGCCTCGGCGCCGACGTGCCGCGCATCTCCGCGTGGCTGCGCGAGAGCATCGCCTGGGCGCTCGAGCACCGCGAGGAGATGATCGACGCGCTCGCCGCCGCCGAGTCGCGCCCCGACGTGGCGCTCACGCGCGCGCAGCTCGACCGCTACCTCGCGATGTACGCCAACGACGACACCTGCTGGTACCCCGACGACGCGCGCCGCGCCGTCGACGAGCTGTACCTCCAGGGCGCTGCGGCCGGCCTCTTGCCCGAAGGCGCGCGCGCCAGCTGGGCAGCTTGATGCTCGCGCGGCGCACCCTGCTGCTCGCCCTGTCGCTCGCGGCGTGCTCACGCCCCGCCCCTGGCCCCGCCCACGCTCCGGCGCGCATCGTCTCGCTCTCGCCGAGCACCACCGAGGCGCTCTTCGCGATCGGCGCGGGCGCGGCGGTCGTCGGCCGCTCGCGCTACTGCGACTACCCCCCGGAGGTCGCGCACCTGCCGGTCGTCGGGGGCTACGTCGACGCGAGCCTCGAGACGATCCTCGCGCTCACCCCCGACCTCGTCGTCGGCGCGCGCGGCCCCGCCGGGCGCGCCATCGCCGACGCGCTCACCGCGCGCGGCGTCGCGACCTACTTCCCGCTCACCGAGTCGATGGCCGAGATCGACGCGATGCTCGTCGGGCTCGGCGAGCTCACCGGTCACGCGGCCGAGGCGGTCGCGGTCGTCGCCCGCATCGCCGCGCAGCGCGCCGCCGTCGCGCGAGCGGTCGCGGGCGCACCCCGCCCGCGCGTGCTGTTCGTCTTCGGCCTCTCGCCCATCGTGGTCGCGGGGCCGTCGTCGTTCGCCAACGAGATGCTGCGCCTCGCCGGCGGCGAGAACGCCCTGCTCTACGGGCGCGGCTACCCCACCATCGCGCTCGAGCGCGTGCTCGCCCTCGGGCCCGACATGGTCGTCGACGCCGCCATCGCCGAGGGACACGGCGGCACGCGCATCCACCCGGGCGACGCCGGCTGGCGCGAGCTCGCCGCGGTGCGCGAGGGGCGCGTCGTCGGCATCGCCGACGAGGCGGTGCTGCGCCCCGGCCCTCGCATCGGCGACGGCATCGCCGCGCTCGCGCGGGCGATCCACCCGGGGCTCGTGGTGCCATGAAGCACGCGGCGCGCGAGCGCATCGACGTGCTGATGGTCGAGCGCGGGCTCGCGCCGACGCGCGCGCGCGCGCAGGCGCAGCTCATGGCAGGCGTCGTGCGCGTCGAGGGCGAGCGCATCGACAAGCCCGGCACGCCCGTCGCGAAGGACGCGCGCATCGAGGTCGTCGCCTCCACCAACCCGTTCGTCTCGCGCGGCGGCCTCAAGCTCGCCGGCGCCCTCGACACCTTCGCGCCGCTCGGGCTCGACGTCGCGTCGGCCGTCGCGGTCGACATCGGCGCGTCCACGGGCGGCTTCACCGACTGCCTGCTGCAGCGCGGAGCCGCGCGCGTGTACGCGGTCGACGTCGGCTACGGCCAGCTCGACGACAAGCTGCGCCGCGACCCGCGCGTCGTGGCGCTCGAGCGCACCAACGCGCGGCACCTCGAGGCGTCGCACTTCGCCGAGCCGGTCGATCTCGTCGTCGTCGACGCGTCGTTCATCGGCCTCGCCCAGCTCGCCCCGGCGATCGCGCGCATCGTGCGCCCGGACGGCTCGGTCGTCGCGCTGGTCAAGCCGCAGTTCGAGGCGGGGCGCGAGGCGGCGTCGCGCGGGCGCGGCGTCATCCGCGACGAGGGGGTGCGCGAGGCAGCCATCGCCGGCGCGCGCCAGGCGCTGACCACCGAGGGCCTGACCTTCGTCGCCGAGATCGACAGCGGCGTGCCCGGCCCCAAGGGCAACGTCGAGCGCTTCGTCTGGGCGCGGCGCGCCTGACGCCGCCGCGGTCGGAGCCCCGTGCTACACGCCCGCCGAACCACGGCATGAAGCGCGCATCGCTCGGCACCCTGTTTCTGACGGTCTTCCTCGACCTGCTCGGCTTCGGGCTCGTCGTGCCGTTTCTGCCCGGCGTCGCGCGCGCGCTCGGCGCGAGCGACGCGGTCGCGCCGCTGCTCGGCGCCGTCTACTCGCTGATGCAGTTCCTCTTCATCCCGGTCTGGGGCCGCCTCTCGGACCACGTCGGGCGACGCCCCGTGCTGCTCGTGAGCATCGCCGCCTCGGCGGTGGGCATGGCCTCGCTCGGCTTCGCGGGCACCCTGCCGCTGCTGTTCGCCGCGCGCGTCTTCAGCGGCGTCGCGACCTCGAACATCGCCGTCGCGCAGGCCTACATCGCCGACGTCACCGCCCCCTCCGAGCGCGCGCGCGGCATGGGCGTCATCGGCGTCGCGTTCGGCATGGGCTTCATCTTCGGGCCCTTCCTCGGCGGCGAGCTCGGCAGGTTCGTCGTGTTCGGTCACCAGGGCGCGGCCGCTGCGTTCGCGGCCTCGGGCCTGTCGCTGCTCAACCTCGCGCTCGCGCTGCGCTACCTGCCCGAGTCGCTGCCGCCCGAGCGCCGCGGCCTCGACGCGCGCCACGGCTCCCCGTTCGACCTCTCGCGCCTGCGCACCGCGTTCGCGCTGCCGGGCGTCGGCGTCGCGCTCGGCGTCAACTTCATCGTGGTGCTCTCGTTCGCCGGCATGGAGCAGACCTTCCGCCTCTTCACCGCCGACGCGTTCGGCATGGGCGACGCGGGCACCGGGCGCGTGCTCGGCGTCGTCGGCGTCATCGCCGCCATCGTGCAGGGGGGCGCCATCCGCCCCCTCTCGCGCCGCTACGGCGAGACGCGCCTGGTGCAGGCCGGCGTGCTGCTCCAGGTCGTCGCCTTCGCGATGCTCGCGGCCAGCCCCGGCTTCGCGCGCGGCCCGGTCGCGATGCTGTTCGCGGCGTCGGGCGTGCTCGCGCTCGGCAGCGGCCTGACGAGCCCCAGCCTGTCGAGCTACGTGTCGCGTCGCGGCACCGCCACCGCGCAGGGCGCGACGCTCGGCGTGCTGCAGTCGCTCTCGGCGCTCGGACGCGTCGCCGGGCCCACCATCGCCGGCACCGTGTACGGCTGGCTCGGCCCGAGCGCGACCTACTACGGAGCCGCGCTCGGCATGGCAGCGGGCGCGGTGCTCACGCTGGGCCTCGAGACCACCTCGCCGAGCCTGACGGCCGAGGCCCCGGTCGCCGGACACTGAGCCGCGAGGTCACGGCGCAGCGGCGGGCTCGGGCGCGCGCGCCTCGGGCGAGACGCGCAGCCACGCGATCGCCGCGACGACGTACATGAACGCGAGGCTCAGCAGCGGCAGGCGCCACGAGCCGAGCCGGTCGACGCACACGCCGACGACCAGCGGCGACAGCGCGCCGCCGAGGTTGCCGCACGTGTTCATCGCGCCGCTCACGACGCCCGCGTGGCGACCC
>CAITLX010000636.1 GCA_903893335.1 uncultured delta proteobacterium
GGTTCGCGGCGATGGTCGTCTTGCCGATGCCCCCCTTTCCGTAGAAGGCGATGCTGCGGGTGCTCACGGCTCTCCAGGCGTTCGGGGTTGCTGCTCGTGCTGCCGCCGCCCCCCGGCCGCCTTCGCCGCGCAGCCTACCCCATCGAAGCGGCGATCGGGCGCCACCGGTCGGGCCGCGCGCTTTTCGCTCGAAGGCGCCGCCGCGGGACGAGCCGTTCGCGTCTGCTACCCTGGCCGGATGATCTTGGCAGGGGGGCACATGCGGAACGTCACGGTGGCAACGATCGTCCTGGCGCTCGGCGCGGGGTGCGGGGGCACGACGAGCGAGCCTGCGGGCGCAGCGGGCAGCGCCGGGGCCGGCGGCGCTCCCGACGCGCTCGACGCGAGCGCGGGGGCCGACGCGAGCGGGCAACCCGGGGGCGAGTCGTACAGCCTGACCATCGGCCCCATCGACGTGCCCGCGGGCGGCGAGGACACGCAGTGCATCGTCGCGCGCCTCGGCAACCTGCACTCCATCCACGTCGGCCGGCTGCGCGACGACCTCGGCACGGCCTCGCACCACCTCATCGTCTACCGCACGAACGACACCGTCGAGAAGACGACGCCGTTCGCGTGCACGCCGTTCGTCGACACGCTCAACCCGGCCAAGGGCGCTCCCCTCGCCGTCTCGCAGAAGAAGAGCGACGTCGTGCAGCTACCCGACGGCGTCGGCATCACCCTCGACGCCACGCAGATGATCCGCCTCGAGCTGCACTACGTGAACGCCACGGCGGCGCCGGTGCAGGCCCAGGCCACGGCGACGTTCGACACCATTTCGGACGCCGCGTACCACGACGAGGGCGATTTTCTCTTCATCGGCAACCCCGACATCCGCGTCCCCGCGCACGCCTCGTTCACGCTCGGGCCGACCTACTTCCCGCTGCCCGCCGAATACGCCGACGCGAAGTTCTTCGCGGTCACGGGGCACACGCATCGCTATGGCACGAGCGTGACCATCGCCACCACCCCCTCGGCGACGGGCGCCGACACCCCCGTCTACGACGTGCCCGGCTGGAGCTGGAGCGAGCCGGCCACGGTGCAGCACGACCCCCCGTTTCAGGTACCGCCGTCGGGCGGCTTCCGCTTCACCTGCAACTGGACGAACACCGGCGACGCGGCCGTGAAGTTCGGCGAGTCGGCCACCGACGAGATGTGCTTCTTCTGGGCCTATTACTACCCGAGCCACGGCGCGAAGGTGTGCATCCACACCGACCAGTACAGCCTCGGCGGCAACGCGGGCATCAGCGCGTGCTGCCCAGGCGATGCGCTCTGCAGCCTCATCACGCAATACCTCTAATCCGCAGATGGTGGCGCGGCCGCGCCCCGCTTCCGCTACGGTCGGAGACTTCCCGCGAGACGACGGGCGGACGGGGGCGTAGGCACAAGGCCCGAGCACCCGGCTCGCTGAAACATGTTTCGCTCGCCGCCGCTCCCTCCCCGAGACGAGGTCACGATGCTCTTTCCGCGCCATGGGTCATCGTGCCGTCCTCTCGCCCCGCGAGCCGCAGCGCTCCTGCTGGCCGCCGCAGCGCTGCTGCCCGCGTGCAACGGAGCCACCGACGTATTCGGCGACGAGGGCGCAGCGGGCAGCGATGCCTCCGCCGACGCTGCCACCGATGCGCGCGATGGCTCCGGCGGCTCGGCGGGCGACGCGAGCGACGCGGCGCGGGACGCCGACGCGGGCCTCGACGACGTGAGCGCCGACACGGGCGACGACGGCGCCGCCGACGCGACGACCGACGCCACGAGCGACACGACGCTGGACACGGGCGCCTGCACCCCCGGCGCCGTTCGCTGCTCGGGCGCGCGGCTCGAGACCTGCTCGAGCGACGCCTCGGGCTATGCGCTCACCGAGACGTGCGCCACCGCTGCGCTCTGCGACGCGGGCGCGGCAGCCTGCACGGCGCCGTCGTGCCAGGTCGGGCAGCACCGCTGCTCCTCGGCGCTGCTCCAGGTCTGCAACGCCGACCGGACCGACTGGTCGCTCGCCGAGGACTGCACGGGCAAGACGTGCGACGCGGCAGGCGCGCAGTGCGACGTCTGCGCCGGAGGCCAGGACCACCGGTGCACCGGCGCGACGCTCGAGGTCTGCACGACCGACGGTCAGGGTTGGTCGACGCAGGAGGTCTGCACGACGGCGCCGCTCTGCAACGCTGCTGCTGGGGCGTGCACCAGCGCAGCCTGCCTCCCCGATCAGCACGTCTGCGACGCCGGCAAGCTCATGAAGTGCGACGGCGCGCAGTCCGGCTTCAACACCCTCGTGTCCGATTGCGGCGCGCAGAGCCAGATCTGCGACGCCGCGGGCAAGCAGTGCGACGTGTGCGCCGCGGGCGCCCTCGCGTGCGCCGACGCGACGCACCAATCGGCGTGCAGCGCGGACGGCCAGGCGCTGACGAGCCCCGCGTGCGACGCGGCCACGCCCTACTGCGTGGGCCAGGGGCAGTGCGTCGCCTGCACCACCGGGTCGCAGTGCCCGGCGGGCGCGAACGAGTGCGTGCTGCCGACCTGCGCGTCGAACGCGTGCGGCTTCGCGAACCAGGCGAACGGGACGGCCATCTCGACGCAGGCGGCAAAGGACTGCGCGAAGGTCGTCTGCGACGGCAACGGAGCGACGACCTCGGTGGCCGACCCCAACGACCTGCCGATCGACGGCAACGCCTGCACCAAGGACGTCTGCACGGGCATGACGCCGTCGAACCCCTTCGAGCCCGTCGGCACCGCGTGCGGCGGCACCAACGTGTGCGACGGAGCAGGCGCGTGCGTACCGCCGACGGTGACGTGCGGCGCCTACACCGACGTCGTCTACCACCTCGCCGGCACGTTCGCGGTCACCAAGACGCCGCTCAGCGCGGGCAACCAGACCTTCACCGGCATGGGCGCCAACGCATCGACGCCCGCGTTCCAGGGGGCCGGCGACACGACGCCGTTCACGCACACGCCCTTCACCAACGGCTTCGCGCGCCTGCGCTTCACCAACGACACGGCCGGCAAGCCGGCCGCCGGCACGGTGCGCCTCGTCGAGTGGTACTTCCCGCTCGAGTTCACGCAGACCGCCGGCGCCAACCTCACGACCAACGTCGACCACAGCGTCGGCCTGCTCGCGCCCGGGCTCTCGAACTGCGGCGGCGGCGACGCGGCGTGCACCAACCACGCCCCGACGCTCCAGCGCGCCTGCGCGGCGAACGCGCAGGGCTCGGTGAGCGGCACCACGCTCACCTGGGGCGCGTGCGCGCCCAACCCCTCCAACGCCACCAGCTGGAACTGGGCGTCGGCGCGCGCCGAGGCCGGCGTGGGCTGCGCCACGGGCTACACCGGCTGGGGCAACGTCAAGTGCAACTCGAGCTGCACCTTCGTCCCCGCCTCCGGCCTCGGTGACGCCTACCAGGCGTGGAACCAGCAACTGCAGGCGCTCACGTTCAGCGGCACCGACTACAAGACGGCGACCTTCACGATGCCCGCGATGCAGATCCCCAACGGCACCGGTCAGTCGGTCACGCTCCTGTCGATCACGAGCTCGAGCGTCGTCACCACGCAGTGCGGCTCGACGCCGGGCACCGACCTCGTCTGCAACGTGCAGTGATCTCGCCGCGCGGCGACGCCTCGCGCTTGCGCGCGCGCCCTCGCCCGCGCTAACCCTCGCGGCGCTCATGCGCCCCATTTGCCTCACCGCGTGGGCGGCGTTGGTCGCCGTCTGCGGCTGTTCGGCTGCCGGCTCGACCTCCGTCGCGCACGCGCCCGCTGCCCCGGCGGTCGTCGTCGCGCCCGCCGTGGCCACCGAGCCCGAAGCCGCCGTCGAGCACGCCGTCGAGAAGCCCGAGCCCACGCTCGCCGCGCCCGAGGGGGCGAAGACGATGGTGGTGACCCGCGAGCAACGCGAAGGCGACGAGGCCCCTGCGCAGCCCGCGCGCATCGAGCGGCCGAGCGGTCCGCGCATGGCGAGCGTCGGAGAGCTCAGCATGATCTACGCGCAGCCACGGCGCGAGGGGCTGGCGCTGGGCTACATCCGCATGGGCACCTCGGTGGCCCTGCGCTCGGACAAGCCCGTGGGCCAGGAAGGCTGCGCGGGGGGGTGGTACCCGGTCGAGCCGCGCGGCTACGCGTGCCGCGAGGGTTCGACCACGCTGAACCTCGACGACCCTTACTTTCGTGCGCTCGAGAGCGTCGCGCCCAGGGCCCACGAGGTGTGGCCCTACCGCTACGCGTTCTCGAACGGCGCGCCGATGTACAGCCGCGTCCCGACCGAGGCCGAGGCTGCGAAGGCCGAGCTGACCTTCGGGCCGCGCCGCTCGTTCGTGCAGCTCGCGAAGTGGTCGGCCGGCCACGAGGAGCTCATCAGCGACGAGCCCATCGTCGCCTCCGACCCGGTGCCCGAGATCTTCGCCGGGGGCCGGCGCCACGTCGGCGGCGGCTTCCGCAGCACCGCGAGCCTGCTCTGGCGCGTCATCCCCAACGGCTCGATGCTCGCGTACGCGCGCGCGTTCGAGGCCGGCGGTCGCGTGTGGCTCGTCACGCCCGACCTCATGCTCGTGCCGGCCGACCGCGTGCGCGCGTTTCGTCGCTCGACGTTCCACGGCGTCGACCTGGGCCACGGCGTCGAGCTTCCGCTCGCCTGGAACCGCGCGCACGAGCCTCGACCGCGCTACCGACGCGACGAGGGGGGCGGCATGGTCGAGGTCGATCGCGCGTTCGCGCCGAGGGCGTGGGCGCAGGTCAAAGGCGAGCGCGTGGTCGTCGCAGGCCGCACCTTCCTCGCGCTTCGCGGCGACGAGGGGCTCTTCGTCGAGGACGTGAAGCTCACGGTGACCTCGGCGCGCACCAAGCTGCCGAACACCGTCGCGCCCGGCCAGCGGTGGCTCGACGCGCGCATCATGGCCGGCACGCTCACGGCGTACGAGGGGCTGACGCCCGTGCGCGCCACGCTCTTCTCGCCCGGCAAGGGGGGCGCGCCGGCCGAGGGCTTCGACCCCTTCGTCTACTCGATGACCCGCACGGGCATCTTCCCCATCGAGTGGAAGGACCGCATCGCGACCATGTCCCCCGACAAGGGGGCTCCGACGGTGCTCTGGTTCGCCGACGTGCCGCACATCCAGTACCTGCGCGCGCCGCTCGCGATGCACGCGTCGTACTGGCACGAGGACTTCGGCAACCTCAAGAGCGCCGAGTGCCTCAACGTCTCGCCCACCGACGCGCAGTGGTTGTTCGACTGGACGGAGCCGACCGTGCCCGAGGGCTGGGGCGGCGCGCGCCCCGGCGGCGGCAACGGCCGCCCGACGCCCGTCGTCATCAGCGCGATGTGACCGACGCGCCCGTCACGCCATCGCGGCGTGCACGTAGAGCGCGACGGTCGCCGCGAAGCCGACCCCCCACACGAGCGAGCGCAGCGTCGCGATGTCGGCGATGTAGAGCACGGGGTACACCGCGCGGGCCACGACGTGCACGACGCACCAGCGCGTCACCGAGGTCGGGTCGGCGTGGGCGATGGTCGCGAGCGCGACGGCGGCGGCGAAGGGCGCGAACGACTCGAACCCGTTCTGGTGCGCGGCGACCGCGCGCTGGCCCCAGCCCGTGAGCCTCGCCTGCTGCTGCCGAGGGGCGCTGTTGTCGTAGCCGCGCCCCTCCTTCGCCATCGCAGCGGCGAGCGGGGCCTTGGAGGCGTAGACGAGGGCGAAGGCAGCGAGGACGCAGGCGAACGGGACGTTCATGCCCCGGAGGTTCGCACCCCTGCGCGCCGCGAGAAAGAGGCGGCGTCGCGCTCGGCGCGGGCGGCGGCGCCCCTCCCGTGATTTGCGCCGTGCGCCGCTTCACCTGCGCTAAAGTCCCCGCGCTCGGGGCGCCCGCTGGGCGGTCCCGACGAGGGAGTGGTGCACTTGAGTTACGACCAGCTTCGGAAGCGAATCGACGACAAGACCGCGCGCATCGTGGTCATCGGCATCGGCTACGTCGGCCTGCCGCTGGTGGTCGAGTTCGCGCGCGCCGGGTTCCGCGTCACGGGCTACGACAAGGATCCGACCAAGGTCCGCCTGCTCAACGCCGGCGAGTCGTACATCGGCGACATCGCCTCGGGCGACCTCGAGCCGCACGTCAAGGCCGGCCGCCTCGACGCGAGCACCGACCCGGCCGTCCTCGGCACGGCCGACGCGGTCATCGTCTGCGTGCCGACGCCGCTCAACAAGACGAAGGACCCGGACATGCGCTTCATCATGTCCGCCACCGACGAGATCGCGGCGCACGAGCACCCCGGCATGCTCATCGTCCTCGAGTCCACGACCTACCCCGGCACCACGCGCGAGGTGCTCGTGCCGCGCCTCGAGCAGGCGGGCCTCACGGTCGGCAAGGACGTCTTCGTCGCGTTCTCGCCCGAGCGCGTCGATCCGGGCAACGCGAAGTACCACACGCGCAACACGCCCAAGGTCGTCGGCGGCACCACGCCGCGCTGCCTCGAGACGGTGCGCGCGCTCTACTCCCAGATCATCGACACCGTCGTGCCCGTCTCGAGCACCGACGCCGCCGAGATGGTCAAGCTCCTCGAGAACACGTTCCGCGCCGTCAACATCGGCCTGGTCAACGAGGTCGCGCTCATGTCGAGCCGCCTCGGCATCGACGCGTGGGAGGTCATCCGCGCCGCGGCCAGCAAGCCCTTCGGCTTCATGCCCTTCTTCCCCGGGCCCGGGCTCGGCGGGCACTGCATCCCGATCGACCCGCTGTACCTGTCGTGGAAGCTGCGCTCGCTCAAGTTCACCGCGCGCTTCATCGAGCTCGCCGACGCCATCAACAGCTCGATGCCCGAGCACGTCGTCACCCGCGTCGCCGACGCGCTCAACGAGCACGGCAAGGCCGTCAAGGGCTCGCGCGTGCTCATCGCCGGCGTCGCCTACAAGCGCGACATCTCCGACATGCGCGAGTCGCCCGCCATCGAGGTGCTCGACGGCCTGCACCGCCGCGGGGCCCTGCTCTCGTACGTCGATCCGCACGTGCCGACGCTCGACGAGGGCGCCCTGCACCTCAAGAGCGAGCCCACCGGCGTCGATTTCGGCGCGTACGACGCGGTCGTGATCGTGACCGACCACAGCTCGTTCGACTGGGCGCGGATCCTGCGCGACGCCAAGGTCGTCATCGACTCGCGCGACGCGCTTCGCGGCGTCCCCGGCGACCGCTCGAAGGTCTGGGGCCTGTAAGCCCCCTGCGCGCCGCCGCTCCGCGAGCGGCGTAGACTCGCCCTCCCATGGTGCTGGCGCGGCGGCTGATCGTCTGGCTGACCCTCGGCATCCTCGCGGTGCTGGGGTGGCGCACCTACGTGCGCACGTCGCGCCAGATCGCCGAGCTCGAGCAGCAGGTGCTGCGCGAGGAGCTCATGATCGGCCGCATCGTGCGCTCGGCGATGGTCGACGAGTGGGAGACCAACGGCCAGCGCGCGGCGGTGGCGCTCGTGCGCAAGGCGCGCGAGGGGGACGGGCGCACCGACCTGCGCTGGGTCGCGCTCTACCAGGTGGTCGACGAGTACGTGCAGCCGCACGCCAAGCTCGAGGAGCTCGCGCCGCTGCTCATCGACCGCGAGGTCGTCGTGCACGCGCTCGACCGCGCGGGCAACCCGAGCATCTACACCTACCTCGCGGTGCGCGCGCACGGCTCGCTCGTCGGCGCCCTCGAGGTCGGCGAGTCGCTCGACGAGGTCAACGCCCTGGTGCACGCCGCCATCGTCGACGGGCTGTGGCAGGTCGGCGCGATGTCGCTCGCGTGCGCCGTCGTGGCGACCTCGCTCGGCATCGCGCTCGTCGGCCGCCCGGTGCGACGCCTCATCGAGAAGGCCCGGCGCATCGGCGCCGGTCGGCTCGACGCCCCGCTCGTGCTGCGCCGCGACGACGAGCTCGGCGAGCTCGCCCGCGAGATGAACGCGATGTGCGAGCGGCTGCGCGACGCGCAAGCGCGCGTCGAGGGGGAGACCGCGGAGCGCATCCGCGCGATCGAGCAGCTGCGGCACGCCGACCGCCTCGCCACGGTGGGCAAGCTCGCCTCGGGCATCGCGCACGAGCTCGGCACGCCGCTCAACGTGTGCGCCGGCCGCGCGAAGCTCATCCAGCAAGGTGACGCGCGCGGTGACGACGCCGCCTCGGGGGCGCGCATCATCGTCGAGCAGGTCGATCGGATGGCGAACATCATCCGTCAGCTGCTCGACTTCTCGCGCCGCCAGGACGCCCCCAAGACCGAGAGCGATCTCGCGGCGGCGGCGAGCGCGACGGTCTCGATGCTCGCGCCGCTCGCGGCCAAGCGGCGCATCGACCTGCGCCTCGCCGGCGCCGACGGTCCCGGGCTCTCCGCCATCGTCAACGTCGGGCAGCTTCAGCAGGCGCTCGCCAACCTCGTGGTCAACGCCATCCAGGCGATGCCCGACGGCGGCTCGATCGAGGTCTCGGTCGCGAGCGAGCGGCTCCGGCCCCCCGCCGACGTCGGCGGCGACGCAGCCGACTACGCCTGCGTCGCCGTGCGCGACACCGGCCCGGGCATCCCCGCCGACCGCGTGCGCCGCATCTTCGAGCCCTTCTTCACGACCAAGGGCGTCGGCGAGGGCACCGGCCTCGGCCTGTCCATCGCCTGGGGCATCGTGCGCGACCAGGGGGGCTGGATCGCCGTCGATTCGGTCGAGGGGCAAGGCGCCTGCTTCCGCGTCTACCTCCCGTCGTGCGCGTCCTCGCCTGCCCCTTCGCCCTCCGAGGCCTGAGCGCGCCAGGGCGCGGGCGCAGAGGGCGCTCGCGCCGTCCCCCCCTCGCGCGCAGGGCGCGGCGGCGGTACGTTGCCGCACGACGCGCGCGACCCGCGTCGAAGGATCCCATGCAGCAGCCCGCGCGGCCGACCGAGCTCCCCGCCGTCCGCATCCTCGTCGTCGACGACGATCGAGCCATCTGCGACTACTTGCAGCTCTTGCTCGAGCGCGACGGCTTCGCGGTCAAGACGCTGTGCGACCCAGCCGCCGTCGAGGACGAGGTGCGCGTCGGCGGTTACCACCTGGTCATCCTCGACCTGATGATGCCCAAGATCGACGGCCTCGAGGTGCTGCGGCGCATCCGTCGCATCGACTCCGACCTCGCCGTCGTCATCTTCACCGGCTACCCCAACCTCGACTCGGCCGTGTCGTCGATGAAGCTCGACGCCGTCGACTACCTGAAGAAACCGTTCGACGCCGAGGAGTTCCGCGAGGTCATCGCGCGGGTCATGCGCAAGAAGGGCCTGACGCGCACGCCCGAGGAGCAGCTGCACAAGGCCATCGGCGACACCATCCGCCAGCTGCGCAAGGACAAGGAACTGACCCTGAAGCAGCTCGCGCACCGCACCGGGCTGTCGGTCTCGCTGCTGTCGCAGATCGAGCGCGCCGAGTCCTCCCCCTCCCTCTCGTCGCTCTACAAGATCGCCGGCGCGCTCGACTCGCGCATGAGCGATCTGTTCGGCAGCTACTGACGCCACGCGCGAGACACGAGACCGTCACGAAACCGCGACGGGCCAAAAATCAGCATGCTAGCCTTCGTGGGTTCGCGTCCCGACCGGACGCGCCCTCGGAGGTTTCTGCCGATGCCCTCGCCCCGCCGTCGCCGTCTGCCCATCAGCGTCGTCCTGTTCCGCGCCACGCTCGGCGCCAGCGCCCTCGTCGCAGCCGCAGCCACCCTCGCGTCGGACGCGAGCGCCGCATGGCCGCCCCCCGAGAGCGCGACCCCGGCCGACCTGAAGGACCCGGCCAACTGGCCGAACGACCCGGGCTACGGCTTCAAGGCCGGCCCCCACCCCAACAGTGGCGACAGCGGCCAGTGGAACTTCTTCTCGTTCCTCCCCGACCGCTCGACCGGCACCCAACCGGTGCGCGCGGGCGAGACGGCGTCGGGCATGTCCATCGACATGGCCTGGCGCTACACGACGGGCGACTCGCGCGTGAAGATCGCGGTGCTCGACTCGGGCATCAAGTGGGACGAGGACGATCTCCTCGAGAAGGCGTTCATCAACACCGGTGAGCTCGCCAACCACAAGCCCCAGCACGGCGACGGCAGCGCCTGCGGCGGCACGGGCGACCTCGCCGGCTACGACTGCAACGACGACGGCGTGCTCACCATCTCCGACTACAAGGACACGCCGAGCCTCACGCCGGCCGCCGCGGCCGGGCACCCGCTCGGCGACCGCAACAACAACGGCAAGCTCGACGCGGGCGACCTCATCCTCAACTACTCCGACGGCATCGACGACGACGGCAACGGCTACGTCGACGACATCTCGGGGTGGGACTTCATGAAGGACGACAACGACCCGTACGACGACACGCGCTACGGGCACGGCACCGGCGAGGCCAACGACTCGACCGGCGCGGGCAACAACGGCATCGGCGAGGCAGGCGTCTGCCCGCAGTGCCGCTTCGTGCCGCTGCGCGTGGGCGACAGCTTCATCGCCGACGTGCAGAACTTCGCCCAGGCGGTCGTCTACGCGTCCGACAACGGCGTCAGCGTCATCCAGGAGGCGCTCGGCACCATCGACAACACGACCTACACCAAGCAGGCGCTCGACTACGCGTGGTCCAAGGGGCTCACGGTCATCGCGTCGATGGCCGACGAGAACTCGCGCCACCACAACCTGCCGGCGGTCAACAACCACACGCTGCCGACGCACGCCATCGCCCCCGGCCCGAGCGAGGACGCGACCACGGCGACGACCTTCCTGCAGTTCAACCTGTGCACCAACTACGGCGCGCAGAACTTCATCTCGGCGTCGTCCACCTCGTGCTCGAGCGGCGCGACCGGCACGCTGTCGGGCATCACGGGCCTCATCTACTCGGCGGGCCTCAAGTACCTGGTCGGCGACGGCAAGGCGCAGCTCTCCCCCTCCGAGGTGCAGCAGCTCATCATCAACACGACCGACGACATCAACGTCCCCGAGTCGCAGACGCCGGGCTCGGGCTTCTTCTGGTCGCAGCCCGGCTTCGACCAGCGCTTCGGCTACGGCCGCGCCAACGCCGGCAAGTCGGTGCAGGCCATCAAGGACGGCAAGATCCCGCCGCAGGTCGACATCGTGTCGCCCGAGTGGTTCGAGATTCTCTACAAGGACAAGGTCAACGGCCCCGTCCCGCTGAAGGGCACCGTCTCGGCGCCCCGCGCCACCTCGTACGACTACAAGGTCGAGGTCGGCGCCGGCGTGCAGCCGCTCGACAGCGAGTTCCACAAGGTCGGCGGCGCCGACAACATCCCGGGCACCACCGTCACCGGCGGCGACACGGGCGATCTCGGCGCGCTCGACCTCGCGACGATCGACCTCACGCACACGCCCGACCCCGACTCGACGCACCACGAGAACGACTACACGTTCACCGTGCGCGTGAGCGTCACGGCGCACTACGGCGGCGCGGTCGGCGACGTGCACGGCGAGCTTCGCCGCGCCTACTACATCTACCAGGACCCGGATCTCCTCCCCGGCTTCCCCATCCGCATCGGCGCGAGCGGCGAGTCGAGCCCCAAGCTGGCCGACATCGACGGCGACGGCGTGCGCGACATCGTGCTCGCGACGGCCGACGGCGTCATCCACGCCTACACGATGAAGAGCGGCACGCCCGCCGAGGTCGCCGGCTTCCCCGCGCACATCGGCCGCGCCGACGCCATGGCCGCGACCGACGCCACCAACTACCTCGGCGCCCCCGCCTACAAGACCGGCGGCGGCATCGACCCGGCGGTGGCAGGCGCCGCCATCGTCGCGACCCCCGCGGTCGGCGACCTCGACGGCGACGGCAAGCTCGAGATCGTCGTCACCTCGTTCGGCGGCACGATCGGCGTCATCGGCTCCGACGGCCAGATGAAGGCCGGCTGGCCCGTCAAGCTCCCCTACGTCCCCTCCTGCCCGCTCGATCCCACCGCGACGCGCCCGGCCGTCTGCACCGACACGGCCCACATCCTCGACCGCGGCGCCTTCGCGAGCCCCGTGCTCGCGGACATGGACAAGGACGGCAAGCTCGACATCATCCAGGCCGCGTTCGACGGCCGCATCTACATCTACAAGGCCGACGGCTCGACGATGGCCGGCTGGCCGGTGCTCGTGCACTACACCGGCAGGCTCGCCCCCAACACCGAGTTCAACCGCGTGATGTCCACGCCTGCGGTCACCGACTTCAACGGCGACGGCTGGCCGGACCTCGTCGTCGGCTCGAACGAGAAGCTCGGCCAGGGCGGCCAAGCCGGCGCGTTCTACCTCATCGACGGCCGCGGCAACGCCGCGGGCGACCCCCCCTACCTGACCAACTGGCCGGTCACCGTCGCGTCGCTCGACCTCTTCCCCGTCGTCGCCGAGGGCGTGCCCAACTCGCCCATCGCCGCCGACTTCGACGGCGACGGCAAGCCCGACGCGATCATGCACGGCAACGTCAGCGCGCCGCTCATCGTGAAGGCCGACCCGGGCGTCTCGACGGGGCTCGGCGCCACGCCGCCCAACGCGATGCCCTGCCACGAGGACCCGTTCAACCCCGGCGGCCCCAAGACCTCGTGCGGCGTCTACCCCTCGAGCCTCTTCGGTGAGCTCTCGACGGCGTCGCGCCCCAACACGATGCTCCCGCTCTTCGCGATGCCGTCGGCCGGCGACATCGACATGGACGGCACGCCCGACGTCGTGGCCTCCGGCGGCTCGCTCAACCTCGCCATCAACCTGCAGGCCAAGGGCGGCGGCTCGCCGCTCCCCGGCGACTCGCTGCTCGCGATGTGGAGCGGCAAGACGGGCAAGATGCTGCCCGGCAGCCCGATGGTCCTCGAGGACTTCACCTTCTTCAACAGCCAGGCGATCGCCGACATGAACGGCGACGGCTACCCCGAGGTCCTCACGGGCAGCGGCGGCTACTACGTCCACGCGTTCGACGGCTGCGGCCGTGAGCCGACGGGCTGGCCCAAGTTCACCGGCCAGTGGGTCATCGCGACGGTCGCCGTGGGCGACGTCGACGGCGACCACAACCTCGAGGCGATCACCGCGTCGCGCGCCGGCTGGCTGTACGCCTGGCGCACGAAGGGCAAGGACGACGGCGTCATCCAGTGGGAGAGCTTCCACCACGACAACGCCAACACCGGCTTCCTCGGCACCAAGCTCGACCAGGGCAAGGCGCCGACGAGCCCGACGCCGCTCGACTGCGCCGCGGTCATCGAGACCGACGCCGGCACCGACGGCGGCGGCTCGGCTGCCACCCCTGCCCCCGAGGCCGAGGGCGACGGCTGCGGCTGCCGCACCGCAGGCACGCCTGCGGGCACGCTCGCGTGGCTCCCGGCGATCGGTCTCGCGGCGCTCGCCGTGCGCCGTCGCCGCGCGCGTCGCGCCGCCTGAGCGCAGAACGGGGACGCTCGGCACCGCCGTGGCGCACCCCAACTACATCACCCCCGAGGGGGCCAAGCGGCTCGCGACCGAGCTCGACCACCTGATGACGCGCGAGCGCCCTCGGGTGGTCGACGAGGTCGCGACCGCTGCGGCGCAGGGCGACCGCTCCGAGAACGCCGAGTACATCTACGGCAAGAAGCGGCTGCGCGAGATCGACCGCCGCGTGCGCTTCCTCTTGCAGCGGCTCGACGCCGCGGTGGTCGTCGACTCGCGCGAGCGCACCGGCGAGGTCGTCTTCTTCGGCGCCTGGGTCGAGGTCGAGGACGAGGACGGCGAGCGCGCGCACTGGCGCATCGTCGGCGAGGACGAGGCCGACGCGCCGCTCGGCCACATCTCGTGGCGATCGCCCGTCGGCGCGGCGCTGCTCAAGCGGCGTCCGGGCGACACGGTCATCGTGCGGCGCCCCGCGGGCGAGCGCGAGCTGACGGTCGTTTCGGTGGCCTGGACGCGCCACGACGCGACTTGACAGCCGCGCCGCTGGCGGGCATGGTCCGCGCCGTTTCACGCCGAAGTAGCTCAGTCGGCTAGAGCAGGCGTTTCATACGCGCCGGGTCGGGGGTTCGATTCCCTCCTTCGGCACCGATGCCACCCTTCCCCGGGTGCGCCCTCCGGAGCCGCGTGAACGGTCGATGGCCTCCCCTCGGAGCGTTGCTCCGGGAGGGGCCCTCGCTCACGCGTCGCGCTCTACGGCCGGGAGGGGCCCGAGCGGGATCACACGGGCAGGTCGAGGCCCAACCGCCGCACGGCGTTCGCCGTCGTGGCGCGCGCGAGGTCGTCGAGCGCCATGCCCCGAAGCTCGGCGAGGCGCGCCGCCGTGTAGACGACGTAGGCAGGCTCACACGACTTGCCGCGCCGAGGGACGGGCGCGAGGTAGGGGCTGTCGGTCTCGACGAGGATGCGATCGAGCGGCGCCCACGCCGCGACGTCGTGCACGCTGGTCGCCGTCTTGAACGTGACGATGCCCGAGAACGAGAGGTCGAAGCCGAGGTCGAGCGCGCGCGCGGCGAACGCGCGGTCCTCCGAGAAGCAGTGGATGATGCCGCCGACGTCGCGCGCCCCCTCCTCGTCGAGGATGGCGAGCGTCTCGCTCGGCGCCGCGCGCGTGTGCACGACGATCGGCAGGCGCACCTCGCGCGCGAGCGCGATCGAGCTGCGAAACACCTGCTCCTGCACGTCGCGCGGCGAGCGGTCGTAGTGGAAATCGAGCCCGACCTCGCCGACCGCCACGACACGCGGGGCGCGGCAGAGCCGCGCGATCTCGTCGGTGACGTCGGCCCCGAGGGTGGCCGCGTCGTGCGGGTGCACGCCCACGGTGGCCCACACGTCCGGCAGGCGACCGGCGATCGCCACCGCGTCGCGCGCCGCCTGCGCGTCGCGCCCGACCCCGATGCAGACGAAGCCCCCGACCCCGGCGGCGCGCGCGCGGTCGAGCGTCGCGTCGGGGCCGTCGGGCAGGTACGCGGGGTCGAGGTGGCAGTGCGAGTCGATGAGCATCGCGCTCCGTTGTAGCAAAGCTACGCGAGGGGTGGCCCCGGCGCGGCGTGCTCGGCGCGAAACCGCGCCGAGGCGGCCCCGAGCAGCCGATCGCCCTGCCAGAAGGCCACCGCAGCCAGCACGATCGCGCGAGAGGCCCAGTCGAGCGACGAGCCGATCCAGACGCCGAACAGGCCGAGGCCAGCGTGCACGCCGAGCCAGAAGCACGCGGGCACGCGCACGAGCAGGCTGCCGACGAAGGACGCCGCGAGCGCGGCGCGCGTCGCGCCCGCGCCCCTCGCTGCCTGGCCGAGCACGATGCTCGCCGCCATGAACGGCTGCGCGAGCGCGAGCACGGGGAACACCGACGCCCCCATCGCCGCGACGGCTGGGTCGCGCGTGAAGACGGCCATGACCTGCGCGCGCAGCAGGTAGATCGCGCCGCCGAGCGACGAGACGGCGACCACGGCTGCGAGCACGGCGACCGACGCGGCGCGACGCGCCTCGCGGGGCGCGCCCTCGCCGATCTTCTTCGCGACGATGGCAGCGGCGGCCACCCCGAAGCCGTCGGCCGTCGTGAAGCAGATGGCCTCGGCGCTGATGAGCGCCTGCTGCGCCGCCATCGCGGTGTCGCCGAGCAGGCCGATGATCTCGGTGTAGGCGAGGAAGCCGGCGTGCAAGAGCACGCGCTCGAGCACCGCGGGGGACGCGATGCGCGCCATCGCGCGCACCTCGCCCGCGGCGCCCGCAGGCCACGCGATCGGCCCCGGCCCGACGAGCCCACCGCGGCGTCGCAGCGCGAGGATGAGCACGCCGCACTCGAGCACGAAGGTCGCCGCCGTCGAGATGCCCGCCCCCGCGGCGCCGCGCCCCTCGAAGCCGAAGGCGCCGAGGATGAGCACGCGGTTGAGCCCGACGTGCACCACGTTGGCCGCGAGCGCGGCCACGAGCGGCGTGCGCGTGTCGCCGCTCCCTTGGAGCGCGGAGGTCGCCGCGAGCGCGACGAGCATGGCGGGCGCCGCGGCGAAGGTCGCCGTGAGGTAACCGCGCGCTCCCTCGAGCGCGGCCGGCGACGCCTGCGGAAAGCCGACGTGCAGCCAGCCGAGCAGCGCGACGCCGACGATCGCGACGCCGACGCCCACCACCGCCGCGAAGGCGAGCGAGACGAGGGTCGCGTCGCGCGACGCTCCCCGCTGCCCCGCGCCCATGGTCATGCCGACGCGGGCGAGCGTGCCGACGGTGAACGCGCTGGTGACCATGAACAGCGACCACTCGAGGTTGCCCGCGATGTGGCCGGCTGCGAGGTCCTGCGGGCCGCGACGCCCGAGCATGATGCGATCGACGAGGAATACGGCCGTCTGCAAGAGCGAGTTGACGACGGCGTAGCCGGCCAGCCTCGCCACCTCGCGCCGCACGCTCACGCGCCCCCCCGGCTCACGGCGGCGCGCGCGACCAGGCCGAGGGCGAGCACGCTCGCCACCAGCGCAAGCTCGATCGGCTCGGCTCCCGCGAGGATGAGCGCGCACGCGACGCCGACGAGCGGCGCGAGCAGGCGGTCGCCGCGACCGAGGCCGCGCTCCCCGCGCGACGCGAGCCGCCCGAGCGACGCAGCCGTCACCGCGTACTGCACGAGCACCGACACGCTCGACAGCGCGAAGAGGCGCGCGAGCGAGCCCCACGCGAGCGACGCCGCGACGACCGCCGAGACCGCGCCCCAGGTGACGGCGACGGCCGCGAGCGGCACCGCATGCGCGCTCGCTCGCCCGAGCCA
>CAITLX010000637.1 GCA_903893335.1 uncultured delta proteobacterium
CGTGCTGCGCTACGTCCTGCTCGACGGCATCCCCATCGCGTGGGTCGCGCCGGGCGCAGCGCACGCGCAGTACCTCATCGGCCCGCAGCGCGGCCGCTACGGCGTCCAGTGGCGCACCTTCCTCGGCGACGCGGTCGAGGCCCCCCGCACGGTCGAGCTTCCCGCGCGCGTCACGTTCGGCTTCGCGGCCGACGCGAGCGCGCCACACTAGTCGTCGCGGGCGTCGAGGCCCGAGCCCGCGCTCAGTCCTCGTAGTCCGAGGGGCCGAACGAGACGTCGCCGAGGCCTCCGGACATCATGCGCGCCTTGACCGCGTCGACCACGATGTCGAGCACCTCGAGGCGCGTCGCGAGCGAGTAGAACTCCTCGTCGCCCACCTGCGGCAGCTCTCCGAGCCGGGCCTCGACCGCGCCGCGGTCCTCGTCCTCGAGCTCGAACGCCGCCGTCGGGCCGTCCTCGTCGCCGAGCGCGATCGCGTCGTAGGCGACGGCCACGGGCTGGAACGCGAGGAACACGGGCTCGAGCTGCAGCTCCCAGCCCGCCGGGTCCTCCGAGGGAAGGTGCCAGAACGACGGCACGCGCCGCCGCACGACCTCGCCGAAGTAGGCGCCGACCGCGCGGGCGACCAGCCCGAGCGCCTCGGGCTTGTCCGCGAGCTCCTTGCGCGTCTCGGCGACGTAGTGGTCGAGCACCGAGAGCGTGTCGGAGGTGAAGTCGAGCCGCACCGTCAGCGCGCGCTCGACGAAGCGCACGCACGCGTCGGCGAGCTCGGCGACGAGCGGGGGGGCGTCGTCCGCGACGTACCCGGCGAACGGGGCGAGGGCTGCGTCGAGGCCATCCGCGTCGCCGGCTCCATCGACTCCGTCAGCGCCGTCCACGGCGGTCGTGGCGCTGGCGCCGTTGGTGCCGTCCGCGGCGTCCGGGTCGTCGGGGCGAGTCATGCGCCGGAGCTTCGCGGAATTGCCGCGCCGCCGCAACGTCGCATCGGCGCGAACGCGCAGCCCGCGAAGGGGCGCGAAAATCTGCCGAAACGGGCGCCGACGAAACGAGCGCCAGCGGAGCGCGCGCAACGTGGTACGGTCGGAGTTCGATGCGAATCGGCATCTTCAGCGACATCCACGCCAACTACGAGGCGTTGAGCGCCGTGCTCGAGGCCTACCGGCGCGAGAGCATCGACACATACTATTGCCTCGGCGACACCGTGGGCTACGGCGGCTCGCCCAACGAGTGCGCCGAGATCGTCCGGCAGGTCGCCCGGCGCACCATCCTCGGCAACCACGACGCCGCCGTCGCGGGGCGCATGGACTACTCGTACTACTACGAGGCCGCCCGCCACGCGCTCGACGCCCACGCCTCGGCCCTCTCGCCCGAGAACCTGAGCTGGCTGCGGCAGCTGCCCTACACCGAGCGCATCGAGGAGGCCGGCCTCGACCTCTGCCACGGCTCGCCGGTGCGCATCGAGGAGTTCGAGTACATCTTCGCGCCCGAGCAGGCACGCGAGCTGCTGCCGATGTGGGACGACCTCGCCCACCTCACGGTCATCGGCCACTCGCACCTCTGCCGGGTCTTCGCCCTCACCCGCACGTCGGTCGAGGAGCTCCCCACCGGCGAGCTCACGCTCGACCGCGACCGCAAATACGTCGTCAGCGTCGGCTCGGTCGGCCAGCCGCGCGACTACGACAACCGCGCGAGCTTCACCATCTTCGACAGCGTCTCGAAGCGCTTCTGGTTCAAGCGCGTCGAGTACGACATCGAGGCCGCCGCCGAGAAGGTCATGCGCGCGCGCCTCGAGCGCAACTTCGCGCAGCGGCTCTACATCGGCGTCTGAGTCGCAGCGGCTCTACATCGGCGTCTGAGTCGCAGCGGCTCTACATCGGCGTCTGAGTCGCAGCGGCGACACCACCGGCTCGCTCAGGCGAGGTGGTAGAGCATCACGTACACGACGACGCCCGTCACCGAGACGTAGA
>CAITLX010000638.1 GCA_903893335.1 uncultured delta proteobacterium
CGTACGACTGCGTGACGTCGTAGAGCTCGGGCACGACGCGAAGGAGGCTGAGCGCGGCCTCGCGCGTCGGGATGCGCCTCGCGCCCGAGCCGCCGACCCAGTGCGCGCGTACGCGCTCGGCAAGCTCACGCTGCGCCGCGACCGGGTGCACGATCCAGACGGCCTCGAGGTCGTAGGTGCACGCGGTGCGCGCGATGTCGTGGAGATCGAGGTTGGTGATGGCGGTGGTGATGACGTCGCCGCCGCGGTCGACGACCGGGTGGTGCACGAGCGCGATCGACACGCGCGTCACGGCTTGCCTCCGCCGTCGCGCGCGAGGTCCGGGCGCCGCGCGCGCGTGCGCAGGTCGGCCTGCTCGCGCCGCCAGCGCGCGATGGCCGCGTGGTTGCCCGACGCGAGCACCTCGGGGACGCGCGCGCCGCGGTACTCGAGCGGGCGCGTGTAGTGCGGGTACTCGAGGCCCCCTTCGCTCGACGCGCTGAACGACTCGTCGGTCGCGCTGGCGTCGTTGCCGAGCACCCCCGGCAGCAGGCGCACCGTCGCCTCGACGACCGCCATGGCCGCGACCTCGCCGCCGGTCATCACGAAGTCGCCGAGCGAGATCTCGTCGTCGACGTGCGCGCGCACGCGCTCGTCGAAGCCCTCGTAGCGCCCGCACACGAGCGCGAACGCGGGGGCCTCGGCCAGCGCCGCGGCGTCGGCCTGGCGGAACGTGCGCCCCTGGGGCGTGAGCAGGATGCGCCGCGCCCGCACGCCGTCGGGCGCGTCGGCGTCGAGCGACTCGAGGCAGTCGACCAGGCAGTCGACGCGCATGACCATGCCCGAGCCGCCGCCGTAGGGCGTGTCGTCGACGCTGCGGTGGCGCCCGAGGCCGAAGTCGCGCGGGCTGCGCAGGCGCGGCGCGAGGCGCCCCGTGGTGACGGCGCGCCCGACGAGGCTCGTCGCGAAGAAGGGGGCGAAGAGCTCCGGAAAGAGCGTGACGACGTCGACGCGCATCACGTCAGGCGCGACACGGCGTCGGGCGCGAGGTGCACCTCGCCCGCGGACGCATCGACCCTCGCGACGAACTCGTCGAGCAGCGGAAGCTCGAGCGTGTCGCCCGCGGTCGCCGAGCGGCGCACGACGAGGACCTCGATGCTCGGGTAGCTCGTGATGCCGTCAACCGTGCCGACCTCGACGCCCTCGGCGTCGAACACGCGCGCGCCGACGATGTCGACGACGTAGAACTCACCGCCGTCGAGGCTCGGCAGCGCCTCGCGCGGGACGCACAGCTGCGCGCCTCGCAGCGCGTCGGCGCCGTCGCGGTCGGTCACGCCCGCGAACTTCAGCAGCCAGGCGTCGTTGGCGCGGCGCGCCCCGGTGACGGCGACCTTGCGCTCGACGCCGTCGGTCGCGCGCAGCACGACCTCGGTCAGCGTCGGCAAGAGGTCGGAGTCGGCGTTGTGCGGACGCACGCGGACCTCGCCGCGCACGCCGTGGGGGCGCATCACCTCGGCGAGCTCGACCCACCGCGCGTCGCGCGTGGGTGCCGCTGCGCTGGCGGACGGATCTCGCGTCGGAGGCGCTTCCGCTTCGGACGGATCTCGCGTCGGAGGCGCTTCCGCTTCGGACGAATCTCGCGTCGGAGGCGCTTCCGCTTCGGACGAATCTCGCGTCGGAGGCGCGCCCGCGGACGGCGGAGCGGCGGGCACGGCGGGCCTCAGTCGACGATGTCGAGGTGCGAGCGGCGGCCGACCTTCGTGGCAGCGGCCGTCAGCAGCGTGCGCATCGACTGGGCCGTGCGGCCCTCGCGGCCGATGACCTTGCCGATGTCTTCCTGCGCGACGCGCAGCTCGAGGAGCAAGTTGTGCTCGCCCTCGATCTCCGTGACCTCGACGGCCTCGGGCTTGTCGACGAGGGCCTTGGCCATCGTCTCGATCAGCTCTTTCAACGCCATCATGCGCCTCGACTGGGCATGGGCCCGCGCACGGGCGACGTGGCGCCCGCACGCTGGAGGACCCGTTCGATCAGGAAGCCTTCTCGACGGCGGCCACCGCGGGCTGCCGCTTGATCAGGCGAGCGAGCGTGTGCGACGGCTTCGCGCCCTGGCCGCACCAGTAGTCGAACCGCTGGCGGTCGACGCGAAGGGCCTCGGGGTTCTGGAGCGGGTCGTAGGTGCCGATGTTCTCGATGAACCGGCCATCGCGCGCGTTGCGCTGATCGGTGACCACGACGCGGTAGAACGGCGCCTTCTTGGTGCCACCGCGGGACAGACGAATGTGAACGGCCATCGGTACTCTCGTGTCAGTTTCGGGGAAACCCGCGCAAACAGGCTAGCACGCGGACCTACCCGCGCCATGCCGTCGCGCGGGACGCCATGTGCCTAGAAGGCCGCGGAAGCTAGGCGAGCCGGGGGTGACGGTCAAGTGCTTCGGCGACCTTACGCCCCCCGGCGACGTGGTAGTGTCGGACCCGGACATGTCGAGCGGCGCCCGAAACAAGCTCCTCGCGCTCTGCGAGGATGTGCTCGCACCCCTGGTGCGCGCCGACGGCGGCGAGCTCTGGCTGGTGCTCGCCGAGGCCGACGAGCTCGTGCTCCACCTGGCCGGCGGGTACGCCGGCTGCCCGGGCACCACCCTCGTCACGCAAGGCATCCTCGAGCCAGCCGTGCACGCCATGGTGCCCTCGGCGCGGCTCACGGTCACCTCCGGCTGGCAGATCCCGCCCGGCGCCCGGCGCCTCGACGCGCCGACCTCGTCGACCAGCGCACCGCCGCCGACGTAACCCACGAAGACGGTCAGCGATCACACCGCCGCCGACGTAGCCATCGAAGGGCGACGCCGGCGGCTCGCGGCGTGTCAGTTCTTCTTGCCAGCGCCCTTGGGAGCCGAAGACGCCGCGGGGCGCGGCGCGTGCGAGCGCCCCGTGAAGGCGTCGGCGACGTGGGCGTTGGGGTCGGCGGCGCCGGCGTCGGCGCCACGGGTGACGAGCTGAACGCCCGGGTCCATGGTGCTGCCCCCCTCGGCGGCCTGCTTCTTGGACACCTCGGCCAGGGTGGCGGCGGTCGCGCGGTCCTCGTGTACGAGCGCAGCGAGGCCCTCGGCCGAGCGGTCGAGCACGCGCAGGTGCGACGACGCATCGACCCAGTCGGCCTCGGTCGTGCGGCGCCCGTCGGCGGCGGCAGCGCCGAGCACGCGCGCGTTGATGCCGAGCTTGCGGCCGAGCCCCGTGAGCACGTCGGCGTACGACTTGCCGAGGTCGCCCGTGGCGAGCGGCACCTCGTCGTAGACCTTGTAGAGCTTCTTGGCGGCGAAGAAGAAGTAGCGCGTCGTGCCGGCGCGGCTGAGCGACATGAGCGCCTCGCCGTTGCGGTAGCGGTACTCGCCGAACAGCGGGCCGTGATCGACGCCCGTCGGGATGGTGCCGAACTCGATGAGGCTGCGGCGGAAAGAGGCCTTCTGATCGGCGAGCGACGCCTCGAGCTCCTTCTCGCGCACGCCGCCGTTGGGCACCTTCTTGAAGAGCGGCACGTAGTCGCGATCGAGCACCTTGTCGTACAGCGCGGTGACGTCGTCGGGGGACATGCCCCAGGCGAGCCCGCTCGGCGCGAGCACGATCGGCTCGACCGCGGTCGGCGGCTCCGCGACCACGACGCCCGCCGTCTTGGGGCCCCCCTTGGGCTTGCCACCGGCCGCGTCGGCGCCCTCGGTCCAGCTTGCCGCCACCAGAAGGCCCGCGCCGACCAGCGCGAGCGTACCCACGAACCCAATTCGCCTCATGGGATCAGTCGAGCCTCGGTTCGCCTCATGGGATCAGTCGAGCCTCCGTGTCATGTGACGTGAGACCGCGTCGGCGCGGTTTCGATTCAATGCGGTGAGCGTACCTGGCTCGGGTGCCCGGCTCAAGGGGCGGAGGCATGGTAAGAACAGCTTTCCAGCCTTTGCGGCGTGGTCGAACGCCCCGGCCGCTCCAGGCAACGAAGCTCAGCAGGCAGTCTCTCGTGCAACACCGCCCCTCCCCTCGCTCGCTCCTCATCGTCGCGCTCACCCTCGCTTCGACGGCCTGCACCGGGGGGCCCGCGGTCTTCGGCGCGCGCGCAGCGGCGCCCGCCGTGCCGATCGTGGCGTGGGCCGGCCCCGTCGGCGCCCTGTTCGAGGACGGTATCGACCCAGCCGCGCTCAACCTCGCGGCAGGCACCTCGCCGCGCGCCGACCTCGCGCTGCGCGAGCGCGTGCTGGCCGCCGAGGCGGTCGTGCGGGTGCGCGTCTCGACCGTGTCGCTCGCCAGCGTGGACGGCCGCGGCGTGTACCAGATCGCGCTCAAGCTGGTCGGCGAGCCTCTGGTGGGCGCGGTCCCGACGGACGAGGACCACGTCGACGTCTCGGTCGCGCCGGGCTCCGCGGCCTTCCCCGTCGTTCGCTCGGTCGAGTCGTCCCTCGTCGGGCGCACCTTCGTCGGATTCTTCCGCCGGTTCGCCGGCCCCGATCAGCCCGTGCTGCGCTTCCACCTCGCGCGCGACGGCGAGGAGATGGCGGCCGCCGTGCACGAGGTCGTCACCCTCTCCGCCCTCTCGGGGCGCTGACCGGCGCGACGCACGAATCCGGGCGCCGCAGCCGGGCGCGCCGCACGAATCCGGGCGCCGTGCGCGGACGCGCGCTACGTTGCGCCGGGTCGACGGCTGCGATCAGCGCGGCCGTCCGAGCGAGGCCCGAGAGCACCGAATGGCGTCCGTCGAACTCAAGTCGCAGAAGGAAATCGACCAACTGCGCGTGGCCTGCCAGATGGCGGCCGACACCCTGCTGCGCGTGGGCGACCTGCTGCGGGCGGGCATGACCACCGACGAGATCGACCGCTTCGTGCACGAAGACACGGTGCGTCGCGGGGCGCGCCCGGCGCCGCTGAACTACCACGGCTTCCCCAAGAGCGTGTGCACCTCGATCAACGAGGTCGTGTGCCACGGCATCCCCGGGCCGCGCAGGCTCGCCGACGGGGACATCGTCAACGTCGACGTCACGACCGTCGCGCAGGGCTTCCACGGCGACACCTCGGCCACGTTCTACATCGGCAAGCCGTCGGCCAAGGCGCGCCACGTCACCGAGGTCGCGCGCAAGTCACTCGACCTCGCCATCGCCGAGGTGCGCGAGGGGGCCCGCCTCGGCGACATCGGCGCCGCCATCCAGGGCTACGCGGAGGGCAACGGTTGCTCGGTCGTGCGCGCGTTCGTCGGGCACGGCATCGGCCGCCGCTTCCACGAGCCGCCGCAGGTCGCGCACTACGGCGTCCGCGGCGCCGGCCTGCGCCTCAAGGCCGGCATGGTCTTCACCATCGAGCCGATGATCAACGTCGGCGACTACGAGGTCGACGTGCTCGACGACGGCTGGACGGCCGTCACGCGCGATGGCTCGCTCTCCGCGCAGTTCGAGCACACCATCGTCGTGACGCGCGACGGCTGCGAGGTGCTCACCGCGCGCGAGAGGCCGCTCGCGCTGAGCGAGGGGCTCTGAGCGATCGCGTCGCGCCGCTTCGGGCGCGAATGGGTCACGCGCGCGCCGCGCGTCAGCGCTCGAACTGGTAGCGCGCGGGCTCCGCGCCGGCGATCTCGACGAGCAGTCGCCGGTCGGTCAGGCGCACGACCGCGTGCGCGGCGGCGGGGCGACCGGGCGCGTCGTCGTCGAGGTTCTCCACGAGGCTCTGCACGGTCACGTAGGGGATGCCGTCGCACACGTCGAGGTGGTTCCAATGCAGGTGCCCGTTGAACACGCCGACGACCTTGCCGCTCGCGGCGAGGATGCGGCGCAGGCGCTTGCGCTCGGCCACGCGCGCGAGGTGGGGCGCGCGCGAGAACCAGCGGTTGCCCGCGAGATCCTGGTCGGACGCCGGGTGGTGCATGAAGACGAGCGTCGGCAGCGCGGTCGCGGCGAGATCGCGCTCGAGCCACTCGAGCTGCGGCGCGTCGATGCGCACGTCGACGTCCTTCGTCTCGTGCGTGTGGAGCACGACGAGGTGCGCGCCGCCGCGGTCGAACGCGTAGTGCAGCGCGCCCTCGTGGCCCCACGCCGCGCGCAGGTCGTCGTGGGTGAGGTGCACGGTGTCGTGGTTGCCCGCGACGTGGCGCACCTCGGCCTGGCAGCCGGCGAGCAGCCGCGCGCACGCGGCGTAGCGGGAGCGGTCGGCCTCGGGGCTCTCGTCCTCGATGTCGTCGCCGAGGTCGAAGACGAGGTCGGGGCGCACCTCGCGGTTCATCCTCTCGACGAACGCGGCGACGAGCGTGCCCGCGTGCGCCGAGAGCTTGCGGAGCTTGCCCTCGAAGCGCGCCTCGGGCCCGAAGTGGAGATCAGTCACGACAGCGAGCGTGAGATCCATCGCGCCCGAGCGTAGCGCGCCGCGCGGCGCAGTCCCCCTCCCCTTTGCGTCATCCGCGGGGCAGGCTAGCGTGCCGGTGTGCTCGGTCTGTCCTTCGGAGAGCTGCTGGTCATCGCGATCGTGGGCGTCATCGTCGTCGGCCCGCGCAACCTGCCGACGATGCTCCGCACCGCGGGGCGCTGGGTCGGCAAGGCTCGCCGCTTCGCCAACGAGCTTCGCGAGCAGAGCGGCTTCGAGGACCTGACCGAGATCCAGCAGCTTCGCGCCGAGCTCGACGAGTTCCGGGCGCTCGCGAGCGGGTCGATCACCGCCGACGCGTTCAAGCCCAAGGCGACCCACAAGCCGCAGGAGATGCAGGTCGTGCCCGACCGCGCGCGCGAGTACCCCACGGTCGGCTGCGACGCGTACGGGGCCCTGCCCGACGACGCGACGGCGTACCTGCCCGAGACGGTCGCCACGACGCTGCCGACGGCGGGCTCAAGCCCGGCGGCCTGATGCCGTTCTCCCGGGCGATGAGCCGGCGCGTCGCGGGGCTGCTCGGGTTGCTCGGCGCGGGCCTGCTCGTGGCCCTCGGGCCGACGAGCGGGTGCGCGCGCGCGGCCGACTGCAAGCGCAACAGCGACTGCATCCGCGCCTACTGCGACGACGGCACGTGCCGCGTCGACTGCGTCGATCCGAAGCTCGACTGCCCGCGCGGGTACACCTGCGGCCCGACGGCGCAGTGCGAGCCCCCCACCGACGCCTCCACGTCCGACGCGGGCGGTGACGCGCACGAGGCCGGGGGCGCCGGCGGCGCGGACGCTGCGACCGACGCGAGCGGCGGCGACGGCGCGCCGATCGACGCCGCCACGGGGCGCCCCGCGCTCACGCCGTGCGCCTCCGACGGCGACTGCGCCGCGTCGCTCCTGTGCCGCCCGCTCGCGAAGGGGGCGGCCTCGCGCTGCACCCGCGCGTGCGCCCTCGACGCCGACTGCACGAGCGGCACGCGCTGCCTCACCGTGGGCGCAGAGACCTACTGCGCGGCCAGCGACGTGGGCCGGGCCTGCTCGCCGGCGAGCGCGGCGGCTTCGTGCAACGCGTACTGCACCCAGCAGGGCTACTGCACCGTGGGCTGCCAGTCGGGCGCCGACTGCCCCAACGGGTACGGCTGCATGGGGGTCGGCACCCCGTCGACCCGCGTCTGCGTGCGCGCCGAGGCGACCTGCTCGACCGCGGGCTCGCCCGGCACCGCCGCCTGCCTCGGCGCCGCCTTCTGCGACGAGAGCGCGAGCATGATCGTCGGGGGGTGCACCACGGGGTGCGCGAGCGCGAGCGACTGCCCCCGGCGCGCCGCCGGGCTCTCCCCCTGGACGTGCGGCGCCGACGGGCTCTGCCGGCGCCCCGCCGACGTCTTCGGCCCCCTGCCGCAGGGCTGGGCGCCCACCGAGTGGTTCTGCGCGCCGCCGAGCTTCACGCAGGTGGTCGACCTGTGCAGCGACGCGCAGCACCTCGACTTCGTGCACGGCAACATCCCGCCCCCGCCGAGCCCCATCGACTGCTCGCCGAGCAACCCGATGACCACCTCCGGCGCCTCCACCGACGCGTGCGTCGACTCGTGCCGCTACCAGGGGGGCTGCGCGTGGGGCTACGCGTGCTCCGCCATCGGGGCGCTCGGCGCGAGCGGCCAGCGCATCGGCCTCTGCCTGCCGACGGGCGGCGCGGAGATCGGCCTGGCCTGCGCGCGCGACGGCGACTGCGTCTTCGGCCTCTGCTACCAGGGGCGGTGCAGCCGCGACTGCACCGCCGACGGCGCCTGCACCGCGGGCAGCACCTGCACCGCCGTCGCCTCGCCGACCGCGACCGACTACGTCGAGGGGCAGCTCTACAGCCGCTGCCTCTGACCGAAAGCGGGCGCCCGTCCACGCCCCCTCGGTGCTAGAGGAGTGGCTCTCCCGACGACGACGCCGCATGAGCACGCCCCCGCCCGACACCCAGAAGCACATGTCCTTCTGGGAGCACCTCGACGAGCTGCGCGTGCGCCTCACGCGCGCGATGGCGGCCTACGTCGTGGGCATGTGCGTCGCCTGGTACTACCGCGACGCCATCCTGCGCTGGCTCTGGAAGCCGTTCGCCGACGCGTGGACGTCGCACGGCCTCGAGGGCGTGCCCACGCTCAACTTCGCGGCGCCGAGCGACGCCTTCATGGCGTACTTCAAGCTGTCGCTCGTGGCGGGCCTGCTCGTCGCCTCGCCCTTCATCTTCTGGCAGCTCTGGGCCTTCGTCGCCCCGGGGCTCTTCGCCAAGGAGAAGCGCATCGCGATCCCCTTCGTGCTCGCGTCGTCGGCGCTGTTCATCGTCGGCGGGCTGTTCGGCTGGCGCGTCGCGTTTCCCGTCACGTTCGACTACTTTCTCGACCTCGTGCGCGAGGCGCACGGCGCCGGCATGCGCATCACGCCCGTCGTGATGATGGGCGAGTACCTCGACTTCGTCGGGCAGATGCTGCTCGCGTTCGGCATCGTCTTCGAGCTGCCGCTCTTCATCCTGTTTCTCTCCATCGCGGGCATCGTCAACTACCTGCAACTGCTGAGGTTCGGGCGCTGGTTCGTGCTCATCGCGTTCATCGTCGGGGCGATCCTCACGCCGCCCGACACCACGAGCCAGATCGTGATGAGCGTGCCGCTCTGCCTGCTCTACTTCGTGTCGATCGGGCTCGCGTACCTCTTCGGCAAGAAGCCGAGCCCCGAGGCCATCGCCGAGGACCGCAAGCGGCGCGCCGAGGCCAAGCAGCTTCGCCGCGAGGTCGTCGATGCCCGTCGCCGCGAGAAGCAGGCCGAGAAGCAGAAGGTCGCGCGCGCCGAGGCCGAGAAGCAGAAGATCGCCCGCGCCGAGGCCGAGAAGAAGAAGGCGCCGCGCGGCTAGCGCGCGCCTGGGGCACCTTCAGGTGCCGCCGACGAGCGACTGGTAGAGGCGCGTGTAGCGGCGGGCGGGGCGGTCCCAGCCGAGGTCGAGCTTCATCATGCGGCGGCGCAGGACGCGCCACGACGGGGACGCGTACGCCGAGAGCGCGCGCTGCACCGCGCCGACCAGCGCGGTCGCGGTGGGCTCGTCGAAGAGGAAGCCGGTGCCGGTCGAGAGCGCCGCGTCGCAATCGACGACGGTGTCGCGCAGACCGCCGGTGGCGCGCGCGACGGGGGCCGCGCCGTAGCGCTGCGCGTAGAGCTGCACGAGGCCGCAGGGCTCGAAGCGCGACGGCACGAGCGCGAGATCGGCGCCCGCGAAGAGGCGGTGCACGAGCGCCTCGGGGGCGGCGCGCACGAAGCGAGCCTCGCCCGGGCACTTGGCCACGGCCTTCTCGATCGCGACGACCAGCTTCGGCTCGCCGTCACCTGCGACGACCACGGTGGCGCCGGCGCGGACGATCTTCTGCAGGGCGGACGCGACGAGATCGGTTCCCTTCTGCGGCACCATGCGGCCGACGGAGATGACCAGCGGGCGCCCCTCGGCGACCTCGAGGCCGAGCTCGCGCAGCACGGCGGCCTTGCAGCGCTCCTTGCCCGAGGCGTCCTCGGCGTCGTAGCGCGCGACGAGGGTCGGGTCGGTCGCCGGGTTCCACGTCGCGTGATCGACGCCGTTGGTGATGCCGACCAGATCGCCGGCGCGGCGGGCGATGACGGCGTCGAGCCCGGCGCCCTGCTCGGCGGTCTGGATCTCGCGCGCATAGCCGTCGGAGACGGTGGTGACGCGGCCGGCGGCCTCGAGCCCCGCGGCGAGGAAGCTGCCGGCGACGCGCGGCAGTCCGATCGACGCGGCGACCTCGGCCGAGAACGGCCCCTGGTGCGCGAGGTTGTGCACGGTCAGCAGCGTCGGGGTGTGGCGACCGCCGTCGCCCCGGAGGTAGACCGGCACGAGCGCCGCGGGCCAGTCGTGCAGGTGCACGACGTCGAAGGGGGTGCCGAGCGCCTCGCGCTGGCGGACCAGCTCGGCGGCGGCGCGCGAGAGGACGGCGAAGCGGTGCGCGTTGTCGGCGTAGTCGCCGTCGGCGTCACCGTAGACGCCGTCGCGGTTGAACAGGCCGGGCGCGTCGAACAGCGAGATCTCGACGCCGGAGGGCAAGCGACCGTCGTAGACCGTGACCTCGATGGGCACCCCGCCGAGCTCGAAGGCCAGCGGCGTCAGGCGCCGCGCCATGAGCAGGCCCCCCTGCTCGAAGCCGGGGTAGCGAGGGAGGGCCACGGTCACCTTGTGCCCGAGCTGACGCACCGCCTTGCCGAGCGCGGCGACGACGTCGGCGAGCCCTCCGACTTTGACGAAGGGAGCGAGCTCGGCTGCGACGAAGAGAATATCCATTCGGCGGAGCGTTTACCACGGCCGGGCCCGCCCGTGCGCGGCAGCGGCAAACGAGGGGCCCGGAGCGTGCCCCAGGACGTCCCCCGGGGGCCCGAGGGCGGCGGTGCGCTATACGAGGGGCGCGTGACACGGCTTCGCTACCAGACGACCGGCGGAATGCGCCCCGAGGGGATCGACGAGCGCGCCGTGGTGACCGTGCTGCGCGTGCCCCCGGAGGCCGCGGGGATGCGCCTCGACCGCTTCGTGCAGACGCAGCTGAAGCGCTCGAGCCGGACGCGCGCGCAGCAGATCGTGCGCAGCAGCGCGTTCAGCGCCGAGGGGCTGCGGGTGCGGGGCAGCGACCGGGTGCGGGCCGAGCAGCACATCCTGCTCTGGCGCGACCCCTGGGACGAGACGCCGGTGCCCACCGACCTGCCGGTGCTGCACGAGGACGACGCGCTGCTGGCGGTGGACAAGCCGGCGGGGGTGCCCGTGCACCCGACGGCGCGCTACCACCGCAACACCGTCGTCATGCTGCTGGCCGACGCGCGCCCCGGCGAGCGCCTGCGGCTGTCGCACCGGCTCGACCGCGAGACGAGCGGCGTGCTCCTGCTCGCGCGCACGGCCGAGGCCGACCGGGACGTGAAGCGGCAGCTCGCCGCGCGCGTCGAGGTCGAGAAGCGCTACCTCGCCATCACCTGGGGCCATCCGCGCGAGGACATCTTCCGCGTCGATGCGCCGCTCGAGCTCGACTCGAAGAGCAACGTGCGGGTGTCGATGCGCATCGCCGCGCCCGGCAGGGGGCTCGAGGCGGCCACGCGCTTCGCGGTGCTGGGGCGAGCCGAGGCGCGCGGGCGCCCCTACGCGCTCGTGCGGTGCGACCTCGAGACGGGGCGGCAGCACCAGATCCGCGTGCACCTCGCGTCGGTCGGCTGCCCCGTGGTGGGGGACAAGCTGTACGGGCCCGACCCGGCGCTGTTCGCGCGTGGGGTCGACGGCACGTTGACCGACGAGGACCGCGCGACGCTCGAGCTCGACCGGCACGCGCTGCACGCCGAGCAGCTCTCGCTGCGCCACCCGACGACGGGCGAGCGGCTCACGATCCGCGCCGAGCTGCCCGACGAGCTGGCGCGCTTTTGGCGCGAGGCGAGCGGCGCGCGCTGACGGCTGCGGCGCGTCAGTGAAAGTCGCGCGAGCGCTGGGCGAGCGAGCCGGCGTCGAGGCGCTCGAGCGCCTCGACCAGGACGTGCAGCACGGGGGTGACGCCCACCGACGCCTCGGGGGTGCGCGGCGTGCGCTCGAGGCGCCCGCGCGCGAGCACCAGCTGCGCGTGGCGCGCGACCGCGCGGAAGCGCTCGAAGACCTCGAGCGTGAGGATGAGGTTGGACAGGCCCGTCTCGTCCTCGACGGAGACGAACACCACCCCCTTGGCCGTCACCGGGCGCTGCCGCGACAGGACGAGCCCGGCGACCGCGACCCGCGCGCCGTGGTGCAGCGCGGCGAGCGCCGACGCGGGCACGGCGCCCGCGCGCGCGACGGTGGCGCGCAGGTGGCACATCGGGTGATCGTGCAGCGACAGGCCGGTGGCTCGGTAGTCGAGCGCGAGCTGCTCGGGCGCCGCGAGCCGCGCGAGCCTCACCCGCGGCTCGCGCGTCGCCACGCCGCACAGCAGGCCGCCCGCGCGAGGGGCCCGCGCCTGCCACATGGCCTGGCGCCGGTCGGGCACGAGCGACGCGAGCGCCCCGGCCTCGGCCAGGCGGTCGAGCTGATCGCGCCGCAGCCCCACGCGCGCGACCAGATCGTCGATGTCGGCGAACGGGCGCTCGGCGCGGGCGCGCTCGATGGCCTCTGCGACCGGCTCGCCGATGCCGCGCACCTGGCGCAGCCCGAGCCGCAGCGCAGGCTCGGACGCCCCGGACGGATCGGGCTCGAGCGCGTGGCTCCAGCCGCTCGACGCGACGTCGACCGGCAGCGCGACGACGCCGTGGCGCTGCGCGTCGCGCACGATCGTCGCGGGCGCGTAGAAGCCCATGGGCTGCGAGTCGAGCAGCGCGCACGCGAACGCCGCCGGGTGGTGCACCTTGACCCACGCCGACGCGTACACGAGCAGCGCGAACGAGGCCGCGTGCGACTCGGGGAAGCCGTACTCGCCGAAGCCCTTGATCTGCTCGAACAGGCGCGCGGAGAACGCGTCGGGGATCGAGCGCGCGCGGAAGCCGTCGAGCAACCGCGCGCGGTGGCGCTCGAGGCGGCCGTCCTTGCGCCACGCGGCCATGTCGCGGCGAAGCTCGTCGGCCTCGCCGCCCGAGTAGCCCGCCCCCACGATGGCGATCTGCATGACCTGCTCCTGGAAGAGCGGCACGCCGAGCGTGCGCGCGAGGATGGGCTCGAGCCCCGGGTGCGGGACGCGCGCGGGCTCCTCGCCGTTGCGGCGCCGGAGGTAGGGGTGAACCATGCCTCCCTGGATGGGCCCGGGCCGCACGATGGCGACCTCGATGACCAGGTCGTAGAAGCAGCGCGGACGCAGGCGCGGCAGCATCGCCATCTGCGCGCGGCTCTCGATCTGGAAGACGCCGATGGTGTCGGCCTTGCAGATGGCGTCGTAGACGGTGGCGTCCTCGGGGGGGATGCGCGCGAGGGCCTCGATGGGGTCGAAGGGCGCGCCGGGCGACACGCGCTGGTGCACGAGAGCGAGCGCCTTGCGCAGCGCGGTGAGCATGCCGAGGCCGAGCACGTCGACCTTGAAGAAGCCGAGCGCGTCGATGTCGTCCTTGTCCCACGGGACGACGGTGCGCCCGGGCATGGCCGCCGGCTCGACGGGCGAGATCTCCACGAGCGGGCGCGCCGAGAGCACGAAGCCCCCCACGTGCGTCGCGAAGTGGCGCGGGAGCCCCTGGAGCTCGGCGGCGATCGCGAGGATGTGGCGCACGCGCGCGTCGGACGGGTCGAACCCCGCCTCGCGCAGGCGCGCCGAGAGCGTGCCCTCGCCTGCCTCGCGGGGCGCGACCCAGGGCTCGTCGCGGGCGCGCGTGGGGTGCTCGTTGGCGTCGTCGTCGTCGGCGTCGTCGGCGTCCGGCGCCGGCACGCGCTCGTACGCGCCGACGAGCGAGGCCATGCGATCGACCTGCTCGGCCGACAGCCCGAAGACCTTGCTCGTCTCGCGCAGGGCGCTGCGCCCGCGGTACGAGATGACCTCGGAGACCATGGCGGCGCGGTCGCGGCCGTACTTGGCGTAGATGGCCTGGATGACCTCCTCGCGGCGCTCGTGCTCGAAGTCGACGTCGATGTCGGGGGGCTCGTGGCGCTCGGCCGAGAGGAAGCGCTCGAAGAGCAGGCTCGAGCGCGCCGGGTCGACCGCGGTGATGCCGAGCACGAAGCAGACGGCGCAGTTGGCCGCGCTGCCGCGCCCCTCGCACAGGATGCGCAGCTCGCGCGCGATGCCGACGATGTCGTGCACCGACAGGAAGAACTGCGCGACGCCGAGCCGGGCGATGAGCGCGAGCTCCTTGTCGAGCTGGGTGCGCACCGCCGCCGGGCAGCCCCTCGGGTAGCGTGTGCGCTCCCCCTCGGCGACGAGGCGACGCAGGCACGCGTCGGGGGTCTCGCCCGGAGCGAGCTCGTCGCACGGGAAGGCGTACGACAGCTCGCCCAGCGAGAAGGTGCACGCCGCCGCGATGTCGACCGTGCGCCCGAGCCGCTCGGGGGCGTCGGCGAAGCGCCGCGCCATCGCGCGGGGCGAGCAGAGGAACGCCTCGGCGTTGGGGGCGAGCCCGAGGCCCGCCGCGTCGAGCGTCGTCTTCTCGCGGATGCACTGCAGCACGTCGGCGAGCCTGCGCCGCGACGGCGCGTGGAAGAGCGGCCGCGCGGTGGCGACCATCGGCACGTCGAAGGTGCGCGCGAGGCGCGACGCGCTCGCCTCGCGCGCGCGGTCGAGGCCGTCGAGCCGCCGCCACGTGGCCACGAACGCCCAGGGGGCGAGCCCCTCGCGCAGCAGCGCGATCGTGGCGTCGACGTCGGCCCCCTCGAGGGTGCCCGGGCACGCCAGCGCGACGAGCCCCGCGCCCCCCGCCGCGAGCGCGGGCGCGTCGATCCACGCCTCGTGGCGCGGGCGCCCCGCGTGCGCGAGCGTGAGCAGGCGGCAGAGGCTCTCGTAGCCGGCGCGATCGCGCACGACGAGGGCGACGGGCACGCCCGCGTCGCCGACGGGCAGCTCGGCCGCCACCAGCGTGCGCAGGCCGAGCCTCTTGCCCTCGAGGTGGGCGCGCACCGCGCCGTAGGGCCCGTTGCGGTCGGCCAGCGCGAGCGCCGAGAGGCCGAGCGCGTGGGCCCGCGCGACCATCTCCTCGGGGCGCGAGGCGCCCTCGAGCAGCGAGAACGCGCTCTTCGCGCAGAGCTCGGCGAAGGGCGGATCGCGGCAGGCCTGCGCCGCGGGGGCCGGCCCGTCACTCGGCATAACCCTGGAGCATCACCCGGCGCGTGGCCTTGTCGACGTAGACCCAGGCGCCGGCCCCGCCGGCCTCGCTCGTGAGCCACAGCCGCAGGTAGTCGCGCCCGACGGGGGGGCCCGCCCACCACTCGACCTCGTCGAGCCGCAGGTCGTGGGCGACGCGCGCGATCGTGTAGAGGCGGCGATCGACCACGAGGGGCATGCCGGCTCGCAGCTCGCTCGGGTGCACCTCGAGCGCGAGGGGGCGCGCGAGCACCCGCGTGGCCGCGGGCACCGGCCAGGCGAACGGCAGCTCGCGCGGCCTCGCGCCGAGCGCCGGCGCGAGCCGCGACTGCGCCTCGGGGCGGTGCACCGGCACGCACGCGAGGACGCCGACGCGCTCGTCGCCGATCTCGGCGGAGAGCTCGGCCAGGAGCACGGGCAGCGCGTCAGGCGAGACCGCTGCGTCGCGCCCGAGGTCGAGCTGCACCCGAGGCGCGCGCACGATGCGCGCCGCGGTGACGGCGAGCGCTCGAACGGGGGCCTCGAGGCGCGCGCGCTCGAGCTTGGCGCGGATCGCCCGGAAGAGATCGCCCTCGCGCGCGAGGGGGGCAGGCAGCACGATCGCGAGCTCGGCCGCGTCGCCCGCGACGCCGCGCAGCCGCGCGATGCTCGCGTCGTACCGCAGCGTGACGGCGAGCGCGGTGGTCGCCTGGCCGCGCCCCTCGAGCCGGGCCGACACGCGCGCGACGAGCCCGCGCAGCACGAACGCGAGGGGCTCGAGCGACTCGACGGCGTCGCCGAACGACGTCTCCTCGCAGAGCGTGGGGCGCGGCTCGTGCGCGACGAGCGGC
>CAITLX010000639.1 GCA_903893335.1 uncultured delta proteobacterium
AGCCGCGCGAGGGCGCGACGCGTCGGGGGCGGCGTCGAAGCGGCAGAGAGCACGAGGGTCAGGGCACGGAATCGGTGGAGGGACGGGGCCGGCGCCGCGATGGCGTAGGCACCCGTAGGTACTTCGAGCTTCATGGTTCTGTCGGTCGGACGGGGGTTGGGAGGAGGGTCTGACACCTGGTGCGCACGATTTTCGTGACGCGGTGCGCCAGCGGGGCCTCGCTCCTCTCCGAGCGAGGCCCGCGCCGTGGCGCCGTCAGCCCCGGGGGGACGCGATGCCGTGCTCCGCGCACAGCTCGCGGAACGCATCGCGCGCGCGGCTGGACGCGCGGTCGATCCGGTTGCGCACGCGCTCGACCTCGTGGTCGTCGAGCTCACGCCCGAGCTTCGCCTCCTCGCAGGCGACCTCCTCGGCGACGAGCTCGCCGACGGGCACCTCGTCGAGGTAGCGGCGCACGAGCAGCTCGCGGTAGGCCTCGTGCAGGCCCGGCATCGGCTCGAGCAGGCGCGCGACGGCCTGCTGCACCTGGCCGCGCATCATCCGCTCGTCGGGGAGCTCGAGCTCCTCGTCCGGCGTCGAGTTGAGGTCGGCGAGGACGCTGAGGTCGCGCTTGGTCGGCTCGCAGTCGCCGCTCGGCAGGGGGCGCCCGCGGCGGTAGGTGTCGATGAGATCGAGCGCGCGGGACTTCGCGGTCACGCTGACCAGGCCGTTCTCGTGGCCGATCTCGGCGCTCCCGGCCTCGAGGAGCCGCAGCACCTTGAGGGTGGCGTCGTCGGCCACGGCGAGCGCGTCGCTCTGCAGGTGGCGCGGCAGCACGTCGCGCGCCCGGCGCAGGGCGGCCTTGAGGATGGCGACGGTCAGCGCCTCGTAGGCGCGGCGCTCACGCGCCCCGCCCGTGCCGACGACGGCGCGCCACGCCGCCGCCATCTCGGCGGGCTTGCCGACGAGTGAGAAGGAGTAGTTGAGGTGCGACCAGGGGCGCCTCTCCTGCTTGCCGTCGGCGTCACGCGCCTCGGTGATGTCGTTTTCGATGAGTTCGTTCATGTGCCTCCTGTTAGGGAAATGAATTGGGCCCACCCTAGGGGGGAGCGCGGCACCAGCGCCGGCACCCTCTCGAGGTGGCGAGGGGGGGGGCGAGCGACACAGGCGTCGGAGACGCGGTCAGCTCGGGGTCGGGAGGAGCCCGCGGGGCGATGGGGCCCGGCGGGCGCCTCTGGCGCGGCGCTCTCGCTTCAACTCGGTGGAGGAAGCGCCTGCGACGGGAAGCCGTCGACGGGGTCCACCATGCACGCTGCAGCGTCGCGCCGCAAGGGGGTGGGCGGACCTTGATTGTCCGATCCTGCGGGCGACGGCGTCGCTCGCACCGGGACGCGCTCACGCCCCCCGGGGAGCGCTTCCGCGGCCCGGCAGCGCCCCACGCGCTCGCGCCGGTCGCGCTCGGCCCGCTCGCGGCACGCCGCGACCGCCTCCCGCGGCAAGCCGCCCCAGGCGCGCGACGAGAGCGTGACGCGGCGCGGCATGGCCGACCGACCGAGCGCGCTCACTGCACCACCTCCGCGCTCGAGGCCGTGGCCTCGCTCGCGCCCCTGCGCGTGGCGCGCGAGACCTCGACGCGGCGCGCCTCGGGCTCGGCCGGGTGCACGAAGTCCACGCCGCGCGTGACCATCCAGCCGAGCGTCACGAAGCTCGGAGCGATCACGTTCCAGAGGGGGGCGGTTCGGCAGGGGGTACGCATCGTGGAGGGCCTTTCGTGGGGTGGAACGGGAGGACGGCGGCCACCGGGCGGGTCTGACAGCGGGTGCGAAAACGGTCGTCGAGGCGCCTGGACCAGGTGTGACGGTCCGGCGTGGCGCGGTCGGACAGACCCCGGCCCCCGGAGACTCTCAGCGCCGCCGCGCTGGCCGGGGCTTCGACGCGAGCCCCCGCACCTCGTCGTGCGCCACATCGTGGATCAATCGCACCGTCACCCGATGGGCACGGCGGGCGCGCACGACGCAGAGGTGCAGGTGGCGCAGCTCGCCGCCCGCTCCCGCCTCGCCGCCGGCCGCGTCCGGCGCACGACCAGCAACAGGGAAAGCTCCGCGTGGCGTGCCATCGGCACCGCCTGCTCAAGCCAGGCCGGCCCGGGGGGCTCCCCGTCTGGAAGCGGCACGTCGGGGTGAGGCTGGGCGAGGGCCAGGATGGCGACATCGAGCTCGCGAGCCAGGCGCGCAAGCTGGCGCCCCGCATCGTCGGCGGCGTCGCTGGCAGCGAAGCGCGATGCCGCTGTCATCGCGGAGGTTGCCGAGCGCCGTCGCCGTTGACCGGAAGCCCAGCGACGTGGTGCGCTCTCTCCACTGTCGTCGAGAGGTTATGCACAGCAAGCTCCGCATCGTCTCGCTCAATGGCAACAAGCGAGCGCAGAGCACATCCAGCGCT
>CAITLX010000640.1 GCA_903893335.1 uncultured delta proteobacterium
CCGCACGACTGGGTCCGCAAGCTGCCCGCGGCGTACGGCCAGGCGGCCAAGTTCTTCCGCGAGGGCGTCGTCGATCAGTTCTGCACGGGGGCTTGCCAGTTCCCCGCCGAGTAATCGCTGGGACCAGGGGAGGCGCTCGGTGAAGGAAGGGATCTCGGGCTCGCCCGCCGAGTGACCTGTAGCGTCAGGGGCAGCCCGCGACGCCCGATGGAATGCAGACCATCGTGAACGTCTGAGGGCCCGGGATGGCGCAGCACGCCCCCGCGCCCCAGGCGTCCGCGGGGCACTCTTCGACCACGGTGCAGCCGCGCGAGCAGCGCACCTGGGTCGCGCCTCCGTCGAAGTCGACCAGCCCCCAGCAGTCGAGCCCAGCGGAGCAGGTGTCGGCGTCTCCCGAGCAGTCTGCGCCCGGACCGAGCGTGCCCGCCTCGGGCGCGGCGTCGTCCACGAGCGGCGCGTCGGCTGCGTCGACCGCCACGTCGGAGGCGTCCGAGGCGTCGTCGAGGCTCGCGTCGGCCACGGGCGCGACGTCGGCGCCAGCGTCTGCGACGTCGAGCGACACGTCGGCCGGAGCATCGACCGAAGTGTCCGTCGAGGCGTCGCCCGGTCCCGCGAGCACGACGCTCGGGACGTCGGCGGTCGCGACGAGGGTGCCATTGGCCGCGTCGCGGCTCGACGCGAAGAGGTTGCCCCCCGCGGCGACGACGGTGCCCGCGCCGTCGCTCCAGATGGCGTGAAACGACGCGCTCGTGAGCTTGGGCAGGCGCGTCCACGCCCCGTCGTGCTCGCTCAGCACGAGCCCCGAGTAGCCCGCGGCCCAGGCGTCGCGCCCGGGGGCCGCCCAGACGCCGTTGAGCCCGGGCAGCTCGTCGCCGAGCGGCACGGCGGCGAAGCCCGCGCCGTCCCAGTGCACGAGCGTCGGCGCGCCGATGCCGCCGACGGCGTACACGTCGCTCGCGCCTCGCCCCGACACCGTCACGAGCCGCTCGGCGGTCGGGGTCGCGAGCGCCGTCCAGCGCGCGCCGTCGTAGTGCAGCGCGGTGCCGTGGTCGCCGACGACGAAGACGTCATTGGCCGCGCTGCCCCAGACCTTGAAGAGGTTGCGCTGGAGCGTGAGCCCCGTCGTCGCGTCGGTCCACGCTGCGCCGTCGAAGTGGCGCACGATCGGCGTGCCGCCGCTCGCGACGTCGCCGCCGACCGCCCACACGTCGTCGGCGCGCGAGCCCCACACGCCGAACAGCGAGTACGCGTGCCCGCCGTCGACGCGCGCGAGGTGCTGCCCGTCGAAATGCAGGATCGTCCCCTCGTCGCCGACCATCCAGACGTCGCTGGGCGACGAGCCCCACGTCCACCAGAGCCCCGGCGCGCCTGCTGCGTCCACCGCGCTCCACGCCGCGCCTGCGAGGTGCAGCACGCGCCCGGCGCCCGCTCCGCCGCCCAGCGCGCCGCCGACTGCCCACACGTCGTTGCGCGAGGCGCCCCAGACGCCGAGGTAGACCGCGTCGAGCCCCTCGGCCACGACGCGCAGCGTGGGGGGCGAGGTGCCCGCGGGGGGCGCGGCGTCGTCGTCCACGCAGGCAGGCGCGAGCAGCGCGAGCGCGGGGCAGAGCGCCGCGAGGGCGAGCCTGCGCCTCATTCGACGGTGACGGTCTTGGCGAGGTTGCGCGGCTGGTCGACGTCGGTGCCCTTGAGGTCTGCAATGTAGTACGCGAGCAGCTGCGTCGGCAGCACCGTGATGAGCGGCAGCGTCCACTCGGCCACAGG
>CAITLX010000641.1 GCA_903893335.1 uncultured delta proteobacterium
CCGCAGCGCGGCGACGACGTCGACGTCGCGCGCTCCGACGAGCCCGAGGTGCGCGCGCGCCTCGGGCGACGAGGGGCGGAGAAACGGGTTGGTCGCGAGCTCGTCGGCGATGGTGCCGACCGTCGGCTCGCCGCGGGCGCGTGCCCCGCGCGCGGCGGCGATGCGCTCGCGCACCGCGGCGTTGCGGGGCTCGACGTGCGCGGCGAACGCGAGGTTGGCGAGCGTGTACTCGTGGCCGCACAGGACGCGCGTCTTCGGCGCGAGCGCGGCGAAGGTGCCGAGCGAGGCGTGGAGCATCGCGGGCGTCCCCTCGAAGAGGCGACCGCAGCCGCCGAGAAAGAGCGTGTCGCCCGAGAACACGACGTCTGCGACGCACCAGGCGACCGCGCCGAGCGTGTGGCCGGGCACGTGCCGCGCGACGAAGCGCAGCCCCGCGATGGACACCTCGTCGCCATCGCCCACGCCGTCGGTCTGCGCCGCGAGGCGCCCCTTGTCCGAGTCGTGGCCGAACACGCGCAGCCCGGGGCGCGCGGCGGCGAGCGCCTCGTTGCCCCCCGTGTGGTCGCCGTGGTGGTGCGTCGCGAGGACGCCGACGATGGCGACCCCCGCGCGCGCCGCGGCCTCCTGCACCGGCAGCGCCTCCGACGGATCGACGACCACCGCCTCGCGCGCACCGGGCACCCGCACCAGGTACGCGTAGTTGTCGGCCAGGCAAGCGACGGCTTTGACGTCGAGCATGGGCGCAAGCATGGGCCCACCGGGGGTCGTCGCGCCATCCCGAGGCCGACCGAGCCCGAACGCCGCGCCGCCTTGACACGGCCCCGACATCCGTTCGACGCTTTCGGCTCCACGCAGTTAGGGAGGTCGTCCGCATGATCCGTCGTTCCTTTGGCTTTGCCTTCGTCGCCACCATCGCTCTCACCGCTTGCAGCAGCTCCGACAGCGCCGCGCCCGCAGGCGCCGCCGGCTCGGGTGGCACGGGCGGCACCGGAGGCGTCGAGCCGATCGGCTCGCTCGTCATCCTCGGCGACTCGATCTCCGACCGCGGCACCGAGGCCGACCAGACCCCGGTCGCCGAGCTCTGGTACAGCCTCGTCGAGCAGAACGACGACACCAAGTTCGCCGACTGGAAGGGCAAGGACCTCAAGACCCTCTACCCGAACATCAAGATCGTGCACGCGGCGAAGGGTGGCTCGGTCGGCACCGACCTCGTGAGCCAGGCCAAGGGCCTCCCCGCCTCGCTGCCCGGCCCCGTCTACGTCACCGTCACCATCGGCGGCAACGACGTGAAGGCGGCCTTCATCAACATCCTCCAGGCCAAGGACCAGGCCGACCGCGACGCGTTCAAAAAGGAGCTCGACGACACGTTCGACGAGCTCACCAAGGCCGGTCGCTTCGGCACCGACGTGAAGGTTCGCATCATCGACGCGAACATCTACGACCCGTCCGACGGCACCGGCAACTTCGCCCAGGCGCACTGCCCCGCGCCGCTGAGCCTCTTCCCGCCGGACACGGCGACCGACCCGCTCATCAAGCCCTGGAACGACATCGTCTCGGCCGAGGTCGCGAAGTACGGCGTTCGCCCGACGGTCATCGACATCCACGCGCTGTTCAAGGGCCACGGCGTCAACGCCGGCGCGGACGACTGGTTCGTCGGCGACTGCAACCACCCGAACCCCGCCGGCGACAGCGCGCTGCGCGACGCGTTCTGGGGCGCCATCACCAGCGCCCCCTGACCCAGCGACTCCTGTCTGCTCGAAGCGCGTCGCGCGTGGCCCCTCGGGGGCCGCGGCGGCGCGCTTCGCGCATTTCAGCCGAGGATCTCGCGGTAGACCGCGACGTTCGCGCGCGCGAACGCCTCCCACGACAGCTCGGCCGCGCGCACCAGCCCGCGCGCGCGCATCCCCTCGGCGAGCCCCGGCTCGAAGGCCACGCGCGTCAGCGCGTGCGCGACGTCGTCGTCGCTCTCGGGGTCGACGTAGAGCGCGGCGTCGCCCGACACCTCGGGCATCGAGGAGCGGTTGGAGGTGACCACGGGGCACCCGCACGCGAGCGCCTCGCTCGGCGGGTTGCCGAAGCCCTCGTAGAGCGACGGGTGGCAGAGCGCGAGCGCGCCGTTGTAGAGCGCGACCAGATCGCCGAAGGGCACGCCCGACAGGAAGTGCACCCGGTCGGCGATGCCGAGCGAGGCCGCGAGCGGACGCAGCGCGCGCTCGCCCGGGCCGAGTCGCTGCACGAGCGCGAGGTGGATGTCGGGGCGCTCGCGGTACGCGCGCGCGAACGCGCGCACCACCGTCGCGTGGTTCTTGTAGCCGGCGTACTGGCCGACGGTGAGCACGTAGCGCTCGGCGCCCGGCACCCAGCGCGCGCGCGCGGCGTCGACCCGGGCGCGGTCGTCGAGCACGCGGAAGTCGGTCGAGACGCCGAGCAGGGTCACGCGGGTGCGGCGCTCCGCGTCGAGGTCGAGCGTGCCGATCTCCTGCGCCGTGGCCTGGCTGATGGCCGCGATGCGCGTCGCGTGGCGCAGCGTGCGCCGGATGCCGTGCTGGTAGAAGAGGCGCTCGACGTAGCCCCACGCGCCCGGCGCCTGCGCCCAGTCGGCGTGCTTCATCCACATCACGTCGCACAGCGTGACGACGGTCGGCATCGAGAGGCCCGTCGGCAAGATGTTGAAGGTCGCGTGGAAGAGCCCCACGCCGCGCAGATCGACCACCTGCGGCAGCCAGAACAGCGTGGCGGGCCCGTTGGCCTCCTGGCGCACGACCGTCTCGCGCACGTTCGACGCGCGCGACAGCGGCGCGGGCGCCTTGGGGTGGCGCAGCAGCAGGATCTCGCGCTCGGGCATGAGCCGCGGCACGTGATCGACCAGGGCCTGCACGAGGGGCGAGATGCCGCTCGGGCGCTCGCGGATGTAGCGGCAGTCGATGCACAGCATGGGGCTCGCCTCGGGGCCGGGCTTGTAGCACGGCGCTCGCTGGCGGCCGCGCCGACGCCACGATCTCGCTACGCCCGCGTCGGCGCGTTACGCTGCGCGGCCATGGCGCAGGTCCCCGTCGACGAGAGCGTGGTCTCCGCGTGCCGCCGGCACGCGGCCGCCATCGCCGACGACGTGCAGACCTACGTCGACCGCCACACCACCGTGGGCGTCGAGCGCACGGTCGCGCGCGCGCTCGGCGCGCTCGGCGCCGACGACCAGGGCGCGCCGCTCGCGAACGTGCTGGTCGATCGCTACCAGGCGGCCGGTCTGCTCGGGCACGGCATCGCGCTGCCCCTCGGGCGCGCGCTCGTGCGCGGCGCCGCCTCGGTGCGCGAGGCGGCCGAGCGACTCGCGTACGGCCCCGACATCGACCTGCTCGGCCCCGGGCCCGCGCTCGGTGAGGTGCGCCGCTCGCTCGAGACCGCGACGGCCGCGGCGCTCGCCGCGATCGATGGCGCGCGCACCGACCGCGAGGCGCGCAAGGCCGCGCTGCCGCCGGCGCGCGAGCCTCTGCGCTACGTCATCGTCGCGACGGGCAACATCTACGACGACGCGACGCAGACCAGGGCCGCGGCGTTCGCGGGCGCCGACATCGTCGCGGTCATCCGCGCCACCGCGCAGTCGCTGCTCGACTACGTGCCCGAGGGGCCGACGACCGAGGGCTTCGGCGGCACCTTCGCGACGCAGGAGAACTTCCGCATCATCCGGCGCGCCGCCGACGAGGCGAGCCGCGAGTACGGCCGGTACGTGCACCAGACCAACTACTCGTCGGGCCTGTGCATGGCCGAGATCGCGTGGATGGGCGCCGTCGAGCGGCTCGACATGCTGCTCAACGACGCCATGTACGGCATCCTCTTTCGCGACATCAACATGTGCCGCACCTTCGTCGACCAGTACGTGTCGCGGCGCATCGTGGCGAGGGCGGGCATCGTCATCAACACGGGCGAGGACAACTACCTGACGACCGCCGACGCCGTGGAGAAGGCGCACACGGTGCTCGCCTCGCAGTTCATCAACGAGGCGCTCGCGCACCGCGCCGGCCTCGCCGACGCGCAGATCGGCCTCGGCCACGCCTACGAGATCGACCCGCGCATCGAGGACTCGTTCCTGCTCGAGATCGCGCAGGCGCAGCTCGTGCGCCAGGTCTTCGACCGCCACCCCATCAAGTGGATGCCGCCGACCAAGCACAAGACGGGCGACATCTTCCAGAGCCACGTGCAGGACGCGCTGTTCAACCTCGTCGGCGTCACCACCCGCCAGTCGATCGAGCTGCTCGGCATGTTCAGCGAGGCCGTGCACAACCCGCTGCTGATGGACCGCTACCTGTCGCTCAAGGCCGCCAACTACGTCTTCTCCGCCGCGCGCCACCTCGGCGAGGAGATCGAGTGGAGGCGCGGCGGTCGCGTCGAGCAGCGAGCGCGCCAGGTGCTCGGCGAGGCCCACGCGCTGCTCGGCGAGGTCGAGCGGCGCACCATCTGGGACGCCATCGAGCGCGGCGCGTTCGCCGACGTGAAGCGCACGCGCCACGGCGGCAAGGGCTACGCCGGCGTCGCCGCGCGCGAGCCCGGCTACTTGAACCCCCTGCTCGAAGCGCTCGAGGCCTGACCCCATGCACCCGACCGAGCCCAAGCTGCTGCGCGCCTACGGCGATCGCGACGGCGACGGCATGGTGCAGCTCTCGTTCACCCTCCCGCTGCCCCCGTCGGCGCGCGCGCGCGAGGCCGCCCGCCGCTTCGCCGAGGCGCACGGCCTGCACGAGCCGCACGTCACGACGATGGAGGCCTGCGCCGAGGGCTTCACCTACTTCGTCGTCTACGGCCACTCGCGCCACAGCGTCGACGTCTCGCGCATCGAGGTGCCCGAGCTCAAGGAGCAGCCCCTCACGCGCGACGAGGTCGATCAGCGGATCAAGACGCGCCTCGGCCGCAAGATCGTGCTGGTCGGCGCGTGCACCGGCAGCGACGCGCACACCGTCGGCATCGACGCGATCCTCAACTACAAGGGGTACGCCGGCGACAAGGGGCTCGAGAGCTACAAGGGCTTCGAGGTCCACAACCTGGGCGCGCAGGTCGAGAACGCCGCGCTCGCCGCGCGCGCGCTCGCGCTGGGCGCCGACGCCGTGCTCGTCAGCCAGGTGGTGACGCAGCGCAACTGCCACAAGGAGAACGGCGCGGCGCTCGTCGAGCTGCTCACCCGCAAGGGGCAGCGCGACGGGCTCGTGCTGCTGTTCGGCGGGCCGCGCATCGACCACAAGCTCGCCCTCGAGCTCGGCTTCGACGCGGGCTTCGGGCCAGGGACCAAGCCGAGCGACGTCGCGAGCTTCCTCGTGCACCGCCTCTGCGGCGAGGCCTGACGGCGCCCAGCGGCGAGCGGCGGGGCGCCTCGCGCGTCAGCCGCGCGGCGGCGCGTAGAAGTCGACCAACCGGATGGGCTCGGGCGACAGGCGCATGCGCACCTCGCGCCGCTTTCCCTGCGGGTCGCCGCCGATCTGGAACTCCGTCTCGGGGTCGAGGATCATCGTGACGTCGTCGACGAGGTAGTCGAACACCACCTCGAGGTCGTCGTAGTCGCCCCGCCAGATCGAGCGGAAGTTGGCGAGAAACTGCAGCGAGCCGATCGTCGAGAGCCGCAGGCTCATCCGGTCGGGGCGCTCGTCGGCGTAGGGGAACGCGCGCAGGCCGAAGCCGTAGTACGGGATGGTCGAGCACGACGCGAGGCGCGCGCGCCCCTCGTAGATGACCTCTCCCTTGCGGATGGGCGCGCCGACGATGCTGCCGCGCTCGCCGATGCGGTACGCGTCGGAGCCCTCGTTGATGACGCGCACGTGCGGCACGGGGCGAAAGAGGAACGACGGGATCGACCGCGTCGTCGCGGCGATGGCGTACGACACCGCCCCCGGCGCGATGCGCCGCAGGGGCCCGCGCGACAGCGCCTTCTTCACCGCGTTGTAGTCGCGCAGCACGACGGCATCGATGCCGAAGCCGCAGAACGGGGAGAGGAACCCCTCGGCCTCGACCAGGCGCATGGGGCGCGACCCGGCGTCGGCCCGCAGGCGCTCGATGTCGGCGGCGAGTCCGCCGCGCTTGGCCTGGCTCGCGCCGACGACCCACGCCAGCGAGTTGCCCGTGCCGAGCCGGAGCAGGCCGAAGCGCGGGGGGCGCTTGCCCTGCCGCTGCGCCTCGTGCACGACGTCGCTCACCATCACGGTGAACGTGCCGTCGCCGCCGCCGGTGAGCACCGTGCCGTAGCCCCGCTCGACGATGGTGCGCGCGATGTGCCGCCCCTCCTCGATGCGACGCGAGACGAACAGGTCGCCGGCGTCGAGGATGCGGTCGAGGGTGTCGATGACCTCGTCGTTGACGCTCTTGGCGTTGCCGTTGACCACGACGGCGATGCGCTCGCTGGCGGGCGGGAGCGACGCCGGCGCCCGGGGGGTGGGGGGCGACATGGGCACCGTCTATCATGGCGGGCGGGTGCGGCAGGACCCATAATGCTGGACGGAGGGGCCCATTCCTTGCTAAGGAGAGCGCAGAAAGCGCTTGACGCTTGGCCGAATCCGGGGGGCGGTCACCATCCCCGGAAGCCGCGCCTGGGGCAGATATGTCGATGAAGAAGAAGATTTCGAGCGGCAAGCGCGCGGTCGTCGCCGCTGCCGCCTCCGTCAAGGTGGCCGCCAGCGCCGTCGTCCCGGCCCGCGCCGGCAAGGCGTCGGCCAAGGGCGCCGCCGACAAGGCCGCTGCGGCTCAGCCCGCCGCCAAGCGCAAGCTGGGCCTGCGAGGCGCCGCCCCCTGGGCAGCCCGCCACGCCGCCAAGCACGCCGCCGAGGCGCGTGCCCGCGCCGCCGTCCCGCCCCCCCCCGGCAGCGCCCGGGCGACCATCCGCGTCCCGTCGGGCGCCGAGGAGATCAAGGCGAAGATCGGCGAGCTGCACAACGCGCTCGTGCAGATCCGCGGCCTGCGCAAGAACGTCGGCAAGGGCTTCTACGCCATCGGCGAGGTGCTCCGCGACGTGCAGGCGCGCAAGCTCTACGAGGCCAAGGGCTACGGGTCGTTCGAGGCCTTCCTCGAGCGCGAGATCGACCTCGGCAAGACGACGGCCCTCAAGCTCGTCCGCATCGTCTCGGTGTTCGTCAAGGACGCCGCGCAGGAGCACGGCATGGACCGCGTCATCGCCGCCCTCACCGCGCTCGAGACGGCCACCGAGTCGGCCTCGAAGCAGCAGTCGGGCATCACCATGCCGAGCGTCACCCCCTCGGCCCCGAAGATCCCGCTCCCGATCAAGCCGCCGCTGCGCAGCACGGGCTGAGCCTCGCGCACGCGGCGCGCGGTCGGGCTGCGTCCGGGGCCACAGCGAGTGCCCCGGGGGCGCGGTCGGGGTCCGCCCGGTCGACGAGGCGGCCCCGGATCGCGGTCGGGTCGCGTCCGGTCCCATCCGGTGACCCGGCGCGCCGCGGCCGCCTCGCGTCGAGCACCTCGAAGCGCTCCGGCGCCCCTGCGCAGGCTGGCGTCGAGGGGCTCGGAGCCCACCTGCGTCCGCGCGCCGGCCCGGTTCGAGCACCTCGGAGCCCACCGGCGCACCCGCGCCGCACCCCCCCGGGGGCCTCGAAGCGAAACGGCGTCCGCGGGCCGGACCTGCCCCTGGTCGCTCGAAGCGCGCCGGCGCACGCGCGCCGGGCCTCCCCGCGCGCGGGGGCGCCGTCGGCTCAGCCGAGGACGACGAACTTGAGGTAGCGCCCCTCGGGCCAGCCGGCGACGACCGGGTGGTCGACGGGGGGACCGAACGAGGCGACCACCGAGAGGTCGGCGCGGCCGAGGCTCGCGTCGTCGAGCGTCGCGAGGAACTCGTCGGGGCCGACGTGGCTCGAGCACGACGCGGCGCAGAGCGTGCCCCCGGGCGCGAGCACCGCGGCGCAGGCTGCGTGCAGCCGGCGGTAGGTGGTGAGCGCGCGGGGCTTGGCCTTCTCGCTCGGCGCGAAGCTCGGCGGGTCGCAGATGACGAGATCCCACTGCTCGCCCCGGGCGCGCGCGCCGTCGAGGAACGCGAGCGCGTCGGCGGTGACCCACGCGTGGGGGGTGGGGTCGACGCCGTTGGCGCGGAAGGTGCGCTGCGCGGTGGCGTGCGCCGCGTGCGCGACGTCGACCGAGGTGACGCGCCCCGAGCCCCCGAGCACCGCGGCGATCGAGAACCCGCCGGCGTAGCTGTAGAGGTTGAGCACGCGGCGGCCGCGGGCGAGGCCCCGCACGCGCACGCGGTTGTCGCGCTGGTCGAGGAACGCGCCCGTCTTCTGGCCGCGCGCGAGGTCGACCCAGGTGCGGACCCCGCTCTCGAGCACCTCGATGCTGTCGGGCGCGGGCTCGCCCTGCAAGGGCTCGAGCATCGACGCTCCGCCGCTCTGCCCGTCGCGCGGCACGCGGCGCGCGAGGGTGCGCACGCCGCGGGCGACGAGCAGCGGCCAGATGCGCGCGGCGACGCGCTCGAGCCACGCGTCCATCGCGGCGCCGTCGGGGCGGGCGACCACCGCGTGGTCGTAGCGGTCGAGCACGAGCCCCGGGACGCGGTCCCCCTCGCCGTGCAGCAGGCGGTACGCGTTGGTCGCGGGGTCGGCGAGGAACCGGTCGCGGCGCTCGAGGGCGCGCTCGACCCGGGCGGCGACGAGGTCGAGGTCGAGCCGCTGGGCGGCGTCGCGCGTGAAGACGCGCACGGCGATGGGCGCCACGGGGTCCCAGGTGCCGCGGGCGACGAACGCGCCGTCGCGCCCGACGAGATCGACCACGGCTCCCGCGCCGAACGACGCGCCTCCCCAGCGCGCGTCGCGGAACACCCAGGGGTGACCTCGGCGCAGCGCGGCCGCGACCGAGTCGTCGATCGCAAGCTGCCCGTCCGAACCCGCGCGCGCCATGGCGGCCGGGTGTAGCATGGGGAGGCGATGCGGTGCTGGGCTCCCCTACCGCGCCTCGCGTGGCTCACGGCGCTCGTGGCCGCGGCGACCGCGGCCTGCTCGGGCGACCACGCGGGCCTGGCAGCGGGCGCAGGCGACGCCGCCACGCAGGGAGCAGACGCGGCCGACGGCGCCCGGGACGGCGACGCCGACGCGGCGAGCGACGCGGAGAGCGACGGCGCCGACCCCTCCGACGCACCCGTCGAGGCCGAGGCTGGCCCCCCTCCGGCGCCCCACCTGCTGGTGGTGCAGGGCTTCGCGGACGCCGAGCGCGCGCGGCTCTGCATCGTCCCCTGGTCGGGCGGGCACGACCAGCCGGGCAGCGTGCTCCCCCTGCCCGCCGACGCGGCGGGGCTCGGCCCCGGCGAGGCGCTCGCGGTCGACGCGATCGCAGGCGTCGATCTCGCGCACGACGACGTCCACCTGCTCGCGTTCGTGTCGCACCTCGAGCTCCTCGCGGGCCTCTCGTGCGCCGACGCCATCGCGCTCGCGGGCAGCGACGCCGCCGTGCGCCCCGAGCTTCGCTCGCTGCCCTGGCTGCCCGAGGGCACGCTGGCCGGACACGGCCCCGTGCTCGTCGCGACGAGCGGCTGCGGGGCGGGGCACGCCGAGGCGCTCGCCGCCACCGCGTGTGGGCCGGGCTACCAGGCGGCCCTCGGCAACGCGACGGTGCTCGTCGCGCTGCTCTCGGCCGAGGCCCCCGCAGGCGCCGTCGCCCTCCAGGTCGCGCTCGTGCCCCCGGGCTCCGCGCCCCTCGACGTGCACCTCGCGCCAGCCGGCGCCCTCCCCGAGCAGACGCTCGTCGACGGGCTCGGCCCCGCGCGCCTCGAGCCTCGGCCGGTCGGCGCCGCGATCGCCCGCGCCGCCTTCGGCGACCCGCTCGACGCCGCCTGGATCACGGTGCGCGCCACGGGCACGACGAGCGAGCTCGCGCGCTTCGACGTCGCGGGCGCGCTCGCGCGCGCGGGGCTCGCGCCCGCCGACCTCGCCGACGGCCGGGCGTTCGCGCTCGTGCTCGCCGGAGCGCCCCCAGGGCTCGGCGCCGGGGGCTTCTGGCGGCCGCCGACCGCCACGCTGGTGCGCGTCGGGCCGGGGTGACGCGCCGTCAGTGGTGCAGGCTGACGTCGGCGAGCAGCGAGCGCGCGTCGTTGGCGAGCGCGCTGTCGGGGAAGCGGCGGAGGAAGCCGCGCAGCGTGTTCTTCGCGTCGTTGTAGGCCTGGATGTCGATCTCGCACTGCGCGAGCAGCAGCGTCGCGTCGTCCATGATCTCCTTGTCGGCCGAGGCCTCGCTGAGCGGGATCAGCAGCGGGATCGCGTCGCGCTGGCGCGAGAGGCGGCGCAGCGCGTCGGCCAGGTTGTACCGAGCGAGCGGCGCGTGGGCCGCGTCGTCCTTGTACTTGAGCGACTCCTCGAAGGCCTGCTGCGCCTCGTGCCAGCGCCCGTTGCGCGCCTGGTCGAGCCCCTGGTGGTAGGCCGACACCGAGAGCTCGCCGCGCGCGCGCTCGGCTGCGTCGGCGAAGACGGCCAGCTCGGTCTTGGTCAGCGGCTCGTTCTTGATCGTCTCGAACTGCTCGACGACCTCGGCGCGCTTGGCCCCCCGCACCAGCTCGTAGAACGCGGCGGCGTGCGCCTCGGCGCGCGCGCGGTCCTCGTCGCGCTTCTGCCCCTCCTTGGTGTCGCGCAGCGAGCGCTCGAGCGCGCGGCGCGTCTCCTCCGTCTTGGCCTCGACGGCGTCGACGCGCGCGTCCCACGCGAACTTGATGATGACGAGCGCCACGAAGAGGAACGCGACGTACATCGCCGCGCTGTTGAGCCCGAGGCGCCGCTCCTGCTGCTGCTGGCGCTTCGCGAGGCTGCGCAGGTCCGCCGAGAGGGCGTTGGTCAGGTTGTTCGTCTTGATGACGAGGCCACGTGACTCGATGATTTCGCGCTTGAGGTCGCGCAGCTCGTCCGCAAGGTCGTCCATGCCGCGCAGCAGGGTAGCCCTTTTCCGGGCCCGTGGGCGCAGAGCCCCCATTGCCGCCCGGCGAAAGCTCGTGCTACACGGGCCGCCGCATGGCCACGACGCAGGACATCCGCAAGAACCTCAAGATGCTCATCGACGGCACACCCTTCGTGTGCCTCGAGGCCCAGTTCGTGAAGCCGGGCAAGGGGCAGGCGTTCAGCCGCTGCCGCCTGCGCAACCTCGTGACGGGCAACGTCATCGAGCGCACGTACAAGTCGGGCGAGACCGTCGAGGTCGCCGACATCGAAGAGCGCAAGATGCAGTACATCTACCCGGAGGGCGACACCTTCGTGTTCATGGACCAGCAGACGGGCGACCAGGTCTACGTCCCCGACGACAAGCTGGGCGACGAGAAGCAGTTTCTCATCGACGGCCTCGACGTCGAGGTCATGTTCTTCAACGGCAACCCCATCGGCGTCGAGCTCCCGGCCCACGTCGTCATCCAGATCGCCGCCAGCGACCCTGGCATCAAGGGGGACACCGCGAGCGGCGCGAGCAAGCCCGCCACGCTCTCGACGGGTGCCGTCATCCAGGTCCCGCTCTTCATCAAGGAGGGCGAGTGGATCAAGGTCGACACGCGCGAGGCCAGGTACCTCGAGCGCGTCAACCGCTGAGCCGTCTCCCCGGCGCGCGCCGGTCCGCCCCCGAGCGGGCCTGAGCCGAACCTGACCGCGCGCCGACCCGCCGAGGGGGCGCGCCCGCCGCGGCTCGGTGCTATTGCGGTCGCGTGCCCCGCACCGCGACCCTCGACCACGTCACGCTGCAGCTCTGCGAGCCCGACGATCTCCGCCTCTCGTGGGTGGGGCGCGACGACCTGCTCGCGCAGCTCGAGGCGGCCTGGCTCGTCGTCGACGAGCGCGACCTGCCGATGAACCCGCGGCTCATCGGCAAGCCAGGCGTCGGCAAGACGACGCTCGCGTACGCCGCCGCCCGCGCGTCGGGCAAGCCCGCGTACCTGTTCCAGGCGACGATGGACACGCGCCCCGAGGACCTCATCGTGACGCCGGTCGTCGCCCCCGGCGGCGGCATCGTCTACGCGGCGAGCGCCATCGTCACGGCGATGATCGACGGCGGGGTCGCCATCCTCGACGAGGGCAACCGCATGAGCGAGAAGTCGTGGGCGTCGCTCGCCCCGCTGCTCGACCGGCGCCGCTACGTCGAGTCGCTCGTGGCCGGCATCAAGATCCGCGCGCACGAGGGGTTCCGCTTCGTCGCCACGATGAACGACGACGCCTCGACGTTCGATCTGCCCGAGTACGTGCAGTCGCGCCTCATGCCCACCGTCGTCATCGACTTCCCCGAGCCCGACGAGGAGCGCGCCATCCTCGAGAACAACCTCCCGTTCGCGAAGGAGGAGGTGCTCGCCTACGTCACCGCGTTCCTCGCCCGGGCGCACGCCGCCGACGAGCCCTACACGGCGCGCGACGGCGTCAACCTCGCCCGCTACGCCATCAAGCGCGCCGCGCAGCGCGGCGCGGAGGCCGGCCCCGCCGACCTGCGCGAGGCGCTCGTGCGCACGCTCGGGGTCGACGCGCTCCGCCACCTCGTCGACTGAGGCGGCCGTGGGGCGCATCGTCTACGCGCCGATCGTCCACGAGAGCCTGCCGTTCGCGCGCGCGGTGCGCGAGGCCTTCGAGCGCGAGCGCCCCGACTGCGTGGCGGTCGAGCTCCCCGAGACGCTCTCGGCGCCGGTCGCGCGCGCGGTCGCGCGCCTGCCGCTGCTCTCGCTGCTGCGCTGGCGCGACGGCGCCGACCCGCCCTCGTACCTCGTCGTCGAGCCCTGCGACGGCGTGTTCGAGGCGCTGCGGCTCGCCCATGAGCACCGCGTGCCGGCGCACCTCGTCGATCGCGACACGGCCCGCTACGGGGCGCACCACGATCAGCTGCCCGACCCGGCCGCCATCGACTCGATCGGCTACGAGGCGTACGTCGCGGCGGTCGAACCCGCGCTCGGTGCCGAGACGGCGACGCCCGACGACGTGCAGCGCGAGCGCACGATGGCCTTCCACCTCGCGCGGCTCGCCGAGCGCCACGCGTGCGTGCTCTTCGTCTGCGGCCTGGCGCACGCGGCGCGCGTGCGCGCGCTCGTCTCGCAGGGCGACCTGCCGCGACCGCTCGGCCGCACGAGGCGCGACGGCGTCGAGGTGCTGCACCTGCACGAGGCGAGCTCGCGCGAGGTGCTGGGAGAGCCTCCGTGGGTGCAGGCTCGCTGGGAGCGCCTGCGCGCCGACGGCGCCGCGCTCGGGGCCGCGCGGCTCGACCGCGTCGGCCTCGCAGGCGAGCTCCTGCTCGAGGCCCGCGCCCGCATGGCGAAGGACGACGGCGAGCGCGTCGAGTCGCGCGCCCTCGCGCTCGCGATGCGCTACGCGCAGAACCTCGCGCGGGTGCGCGGGGCGCTCGCCCCGTCGCTCGCCGACGTCGTCGTCGCGGCGCGCGGCGTCGGCTCCGACGACTTCGCGTGGCACGCGTGGGACCTCGCCACCGCCTGGCCCTGGCAGGCCGACCCGGCCGACCTGCCGACCTACCGCGTGACGCTCGAGGAGCTCGCGCGCGGGTCGCGTCGGCTCTGGCTCGAGCGACGCAAGAAGACGCGTCGGCACCTGCTGCGCGTCGTGCGCGATCGCCCCCACGCCCCCGCCGGTGCCCCCTTCACCGCCCCCGACGCGAAGAGCCCGCGGCTCTGCAGCCACCCGCCCGAGGACGTCCGCGTCGAGGCCTTCGGCGCGCACGTGCGCCGCCGCGCCAAGGGGCTCTTCACGAGCGAGCGAGCGAGCGTCGTGCCGATGACGACGGGCCTCGCCGACGGCCTCGATCTGCGCGAGACCATCCGCGCCCTCGCCCACGACCGACGCCTGCGCGTGCGCGAGGACGCCTCGATGCCCGGCGAGGTGTCGGCCGTCTGCGTGCTGTTCGACCCCGACGACGCCGACGACCGCTACCCGTGGACGCTGACCTGGCAGGGGGAGCACGAGGGCGAGAGCGACATGGCGCTGTACGCGACGCCGCCCGACGCGCGCCCCGTCGGGCCGGGTGTCGGCCGCTGCGAGTACGGCGGCTTCCTCATGACGTGGCCGCCGGGCCGCATGTTCGAGGTGTTCGAGGACGGCTACTTCGACGCGGCGGCGACGAAGGGGGAGCGCCTGCTGCTCGCCGCGATCGACTACGCGCCCGGCCGGCTCGTCGCGCACGTGGCCCCCAAACCGCCTCGCGCGCGTCTCATCGCGCTCGCCCGGCGCGCGGGCAAGAAGGTGCTGCACGTGCCGCTCGGGCAGCTCTCGCCCGATCTGCTGCGGAAAATCAGGGTCTTCCACGTCCTCGAGGGGCACCACGTCCGCTCCTGGGCCCGCTCGCACCTGCGGTGACGCTGCCAGCCCGCGCACGCTTCCCGTGGCGCCGCGCCGGGTGTGGTACGCCCCCCCGCGCGGCACCGGGGAGCCGCGGTGCGAGGTGACCCATGGCGAGCTTCTTCACCGATCACGACGACTTCGCGTTCTACTTCGACCACGGCATCGACTGGGCGAGCCTCGTCGAGGTCACCGAGTACGGCTACCGCACCCCCGACGGCTTCAAGGAGCCGAAGGAGGCCGTCGCCTTCTACCGCGACGTCGCGGCGATGGTCGGCGAGCTGGCCGCCGAGAAGATCGCCCCGCGCGCCGCCGAGCTCGACCACGAGGGCACGCGGCTCGAGGCGGGCGAGGCCGTCGTCGGCCCGGCGATGACCGCCGTGTTCGACGCGATCGGCCAGGCCGAGCTGCACAAGCTCTGCCTGCCGCGCGAGCTCGGCGGGCTCAACGCGCCGCTGCTCGTCTACTTCCTGACCGCCGAGATGATCGCGCGCGCCGACGTGTCGGTGATGACGCACCACTCGTTCCACGGCGGCATGGCCATGGCGATGCTCGCCTACTCGATCCACGAGGGCACGACGAAGCTCGACCTCGCCGCGGGGCGCATCGCCGAGACGCGCTTCGCCGACGAGATCGAGGAGCTGGGGAGCGGCAGGGCCTGGGGGTGCATGGACATCACCGAGCCCAACGCCGGCAGCGACATGGCCGCGCTGCGCACGCGCGGCGAGGTGGACGACGCGGGCAACTGGACGGTCACCGGCCAGAAGATCTTCATCACCTCGGGGCACGGCAAGTACCACTTCGTCATCGCCCGCACCGAGGAGACGCGCGGCGACGACCCGCTCGCGGGCCTCAAGGGCCTCTCGATGTTCCTCGTCAAGACGTACGAGGACCTGCCCGACGGCACGCGCAAGCGCTTCGTCACGCTCGACCGCGTCGAGGAGAAGCTCGGCCACCACGGCTCGGTCACCGCCGCGCTGTCGTTCGACCGCGCCCCGGCGCGCCTCATCGGCAAGCGAGGCGAGGGCTTCCCCTACATGCTCGTGCTGATGAACAACGCGCGCGTCGGCGTGGGGTTCGAGAGCATCGGGCTCGCGGAGGCCGCGCGCCGCATGGCGCGCGCGTACGCCGAGGAGCGCTGGTCGATGGGCAAGCCCATCGCGCGCCACGAGATGATCGCCGACATGCTCGACGAGATGGACGTCGACGTGCGCGCGCTGCGCGCGCTCGCGGTCACCTCGGCGTTCCACGAGGAGATGTCGCAGAAGCTCGCGCTGATGGGGCGCTTCGCGGGCGAGGCCGGCGCCGACGAGCGCGCGCGCATCGAGCGCGAGCTGCCCGTGCACCGGGCGCGCTCGCGCCGCCTCACGCCGCTGCTCAAGTACCTGGCCGCCGAGAAGGCCGTCGAGATCGCGCGGCGCAACGTGCAGATCCACGGTGGGGTGGGCTACACGCGCGACTACGGCGCCGAGAAGCTGCTGCGCGACGCGCTGGTGCTGCCCATCTACGAGGGCACGAGCCAGATCCAGTCGCTGATGGCGATGAAGGACACGCTGCTCGGCATCCTCAAGCGGCCGCAGGCCTTCGTGAAGAAGATCGCCGACGCGCGCTGGCGCAGCCTCTCGGCGAAGGACCCGCTCGAGCGCCGCGTCGCGCGCCTCTCCGCGCTGTCGCTCGGCGCGCAGCAGCACCTGCTGACGCGCACCGCGAAGGACAAGCTGCGCGCGACCGGCGAGCTGCCCGTCACGACCTGGGCCTCGGCGCTGCGCAAGAGCTGGGACCCCAAGCGCGACTTCGCGTACGCGATGCTGCACGCCGAGCGGCTCACGCGGCTGCTGGCCGACGAGGCCATCGCCGAGATCCTGCTCGACCAGGCGTCGAAGCACCCCAGCCGCCGCGAGCTGCTCGAGCGCTGGATCGAGCGCGCCGAGCTCCGCGCCCGCGCGCTGCACGAGGAGATCACGACGACCGGCGACCGCATGCTGGCGCAGCTCGCCGCGAGCGCCGCCGACGACGCCAAGGCGGCGGGGCGCTGAGCCATGGCCCTCCCCACGCGCCTGCTCCTCCACCAGCGCCCCGTGCTGCGCGCGCTCGCGAGCGCCGCGCTCGCCGGGCTCCGCCCTCGCACGGGCGCGGTCCCCGAGACGCCCGGCCCGTTCACCGAGGTCGAGCTCCCGCCCCGCCCCGACGAGCTCGTGCAGGCGTACGTGCGGCACCTCGGCGGCGACCCGTCGTCGTACCGCGACCGCGTGCCCGCGCACCTGTTCCCGCAGTGGTCGTTCCCGCTCGCGGCGCAGGCGTTCGCGGGCCTGCCCTGGCCGCTGCTGCGCGTGGTCAACGCGGGCTGCCGCATCGAGCAGCACGCGCCGCTGCCGGCGCGCGAGCCGCTCGTCGTGCGCGCGCGCCTCGCGTCGGTCGACGTCGACGAGAGGCGAGCGTTGCTCGTGCACGAGTGCTGGACGGGCACGCGCTCGTCTCCCGACGCGGTGCGCTCCGAGCTTCGCGCGCTCGTGCCGCTCGGCAAGCCGGCGCGCGGCGCTGCGCGCGAGCGGCCACGCGTCCCGGAGAGCGCGCGCGAGATCGCGTGGCTCGACGTCCGCGCCGACGCGGGGCTCGACTTCGCCAAGCTGACCGGCGACGTGAACCCGATCCACTGGCTCGCCCCTTGGGCCCGCAAATCGGGCTTCCGCGGCTGCATCCTGCACGGCTTCGCGACGCTCGGGCGCGCCGTCGAGGCGATGAACCGCGCGCTGTTCGCCGGCGACCCGAGCCGCCTCGCGGCGGTCGACGTGCGCTTCACCCGCCCGCTGCTCCTGCCCGCGAAGGTGGGCGTGTACGTGAGCGCGGAGCGCGGGCTCTGGGTCGGCGACGCGCCGTCGGGCGGCGCGTACCTCGAAGGCACCTACGAAACGGAGAAGGTTCGATGAGCGACTTCCTGCTCGAGATCTCCCGAAACGCGAGCGCGAGGCGCTTCGTGCGCGCGCTCGGCCTCCCCCTCCCCCTCCCCGAGAACCTCGCGCGCGGCGCGGGCGCCTGGGAGGCGCTCCCGCTCGCCGACCGCGCGGTGGTGGTCGGCGCGAGCGAGCGCGCGGAGCTCGCGTCGCCGCTGGCGACGTGCCTCGCCTCCGCCGGCGCCGATCCCTTCCTCGCTCCGTCCGAGGCGCTCGCCGGCGCGTTCCGCGCTCCGGGCGAGACGTTCGGGCGGCCGGCGCACGCGCTCGACGCGCTCGCCGACAGCCGCAAGGCGCACGGCCTCGTCTTCGACGCGAGCGGCCTCGAGCGCGTCGCCGAGCTCGAGCAGCTTCACGCGTTCTTCCACCCGCTGCTCGGCCGCCTCGCGCGCTCGGGGCGCGTCGTCGTGCTCGGGCGCGAGCTCGACGCCTCCGCGTCGCCGGAGCGCGCCGCCGTCCAGGCCGCGCTCGAGGGCTTCGTGCGCAGCGTGGCCAAGGAGGTCGGGCGCGGCGGCGCGACGGCCAACCTGGTGCGCGTCGCGCGCGGCGCCGAGTCGCGGCTCGGGCCGGTCGTGCGCTTCCTGCTCTCGCAGCGCTCGGCGTTCGTCAGCGCGCAGCCGCTGGTGGTCACGGCGCGCGCGCGCTCGGTGGGCGAGCCCGCGCTCGTGCGCTCGCTCGACCGCAAGATCGCGCTCGTCACGGGCGCCGCGCGCGGCATCGGCGCCGCCACCGCGCGTCAGCTCGCCGCCGAGGGCGCCACCGTGCTGTGCCTCGACCGGCCGGGCGACGACGCGCTGCTGAGCCAGCTCGCGCGCGCCATCGGTGGCGTCGCGCTGCTCGTCGACCTCACCGCCGACGACGCCCCCGCGCGCATCGCCGAGGCGCTCGCCGCGCACGGCGGCGTCGACGTCGTCGTGCACAACGCGGGCATCACGCGCGACAAGACGCTCGCGCGCATGTCGGTCGAGCAGTGGCGCGTCGCGGTCGACGTCAACCTCGGCGCGGTCGTGCGCGCCACCGCCGCGCTCGAGCCGCAGCTTCGCGACGGCGGCCGCATCGTCTGCCTCTCGTCGGTCGCCGGCCTCGCCGGCAACGTCGGCCAGTCGAACTACGCGGCGTCGAAGGCGGGCATCGTGGGCTTCGTCCGCGCCGAGGCCGAGCGCCTCGCCGACCGCGGCGTCACCGTCAACGCCATCGCCCCCGGCTTCATCGAGACGCGCCTCACCGCCGCGATCCCCGTGACGATCCGCGAGGCGGGCCGGCGCCTCTCGGCGCTCGCGCAGGGGGGGCAGCCCGACGACGTCGCGCAGGCGATCACCTTCCTCGCGACCCCGGGCGCGCAGGGCATCACGGGGCGCACGCTGCGCGTCTGCGGCGGCGCGCTCATCGGCGCTTGAAGCAGAGAGAGCAGGAGGATTCGCCCATGCGAGAGTGGCAGAGGGCCCCCAAGGGGCGACGTGCGGTCATCGTGGCGGGCGCCCGGACGCCCTTCGTGCGCGCCTTCGGCGAGCTCACCAAGGTCGACACCATCGCGCTCGGCGTCGCGGCCGTGTCCGGCATGCTCCAGCGCGCCGGCGTCGCCCACCGCGACATCGAGGCGATCGTGTGGGGCGGGGTCATCCTCCCGAGCGCGTCGCCCAACGTCGCGCGCGAGATCGCGCTCGACCTCAAGCTCGACGCCGCCTGCGAGGGGCGCACCGTGACGCGCGCCTGCGCGTCGGGCTTGCAGGCCATCACCGACGCCGTGCAGTCGATCGAGCGCGGCGAGTTCGACGTCGCCGTCGCGGGGGGCAGCGACTCGACGAGCAACGCCGAGATCAAGCTGCCCCAGAAGCTCGTGCACGCGCTCGCCCCGCTCGCCTTCGGCAAGGCGACGCCGAAGGACTGGCTCGGCGTCGCGGCGCAGCTCATGCCCCTCGGCGAGATCCTCCCGCAGCGACCGCGCATCGCCGAGCGCACGACGGGCGAGGTCATGGGCGAGGCCGCCGAGCGCATGGCGACCCGCAACGAGATCACGCGCGAGGCGCAGGACGCCTTCGCGCTCACGTCGCACCAGCGCGCCGCCGCGGCCATCGCCGCCGGTCGGTTCGAGGCCGAGGTGGTGCCGGTCGAGGCGCCCGGGGGCAAGTGGGTGCACGCCGACGGACTCGTGCGCGGCGACACCAGCCTCGAGCGGCTCGCGAAGCTGCGCCCCGTGTTCACCAAGGGGGGCACGCTCACCGCCGGCAACTCGAGCGCGCTCACCGACGGCGCCGCGGCCGTGCTCCTCATGAGCGAGGACCGCGCGCGCGCCGCGGGGCTGCGCCCGCTCGCCGCCATCGCGTCGTGGGCCTACGCCGGCGTCGACCCCGCCGATCAGCTCCTGATGGGGCCCGCGCTCGCGATGCCGCGCGCGCTCGACCGGGCCGGCCTCGCGCTCGGCGACGTCGACCTCGTCGACATGCACGAGGCGTTCGCCGCGCAGGTGCTCTCCATCGTGAAGATGCTCGGCAGCGACGCCTTCGCGCGCGCGCGCCTCGGCCGCGACCGCGCCGTCGGCGCGATCGACCCCGCGCGGCTCAACGTGCACGGCGGCTCGCTCGCGCTCGGCCACCCCTTCGGGGCCACCGGCGCACGCATGGTCACGACGATGGCCAACGAGCTCGTCCGCACCGGCAAGCGCACCGCCCTGCTCGCCATCTGCGCCGCCGGCGGGCTCGGCGCCGCCGCCGTCCTCGAGCGCATCGACTGACGCGCTCCGGGCGCCTCCGCCGCCTCCGCACCTACATCGGCCACCGGCCCTCCGTCGGGCCCATCGCGCCCCCCTTGCGCGCCGCGTCAAAACGACGTTGGATACAGGGTCGGGTCGCGTATGCGCCCCCCCGAGGATCGATCCGTCCATGCCGCTTCCCCGTCGCCAGGGCCTCTACGACCCCGCCTTCGAGCATGACGCTTGCGGGCTCGGGTTCGTCGCGACCACCCGCCGCGAGGCCACGCACTCCATCGTCCGCCAGGCCCTCGAGATCCTCGAGAACCTCACCCACCGCGGCGCAGCCGGCTGCGACCCGTGCACGGGCGACGGCGCCGGCATCCTGCTGCAGATCCCGCACGCGCTGTACGCCGCCGAGATGGGCGCGAAGGGCATCACTCTGCCCGCCCCCGGCGACTACGCCGTCGCCACCTGCTTCTTCGCGCGCGAGCCGGCCCGGCGCCGCCAGCTCGAGGCCATCCTCGAGGCCGCGGTCGTGCACCACGGCCAGAAGGTGCTCGGCTGGCGTGACGTCCCGACCGACCCGCGCGCGGTCGGCCCCATGGCGCGCGGCTCGCAGCCGGCCATCCGTCAGCTCTTCATCGAGCGCACCTGCGCCGTCGAGGCCTTCGAGCGCACGCTCTACACCATCCGCAAGCGCGCCGGCCGCACCGCGGGCTCCGACGACTTCTACGTCACGTCGTGCTCGTCGAAGACCGTCGTCTACAAGGGGCTCATGCTCGCCGAGCAGGTCGCGGCGTTCTACCCCGACCTCTCCGACCCGCGCACCGTCACGCGCCTCGCGATGGTGCACTCGCGCTTCTCGACCAACACGTTCCCGACCTGGGAGCGCGCGCACCCCTACCGCCTCATCGCGCACAACGGCGAGATCAACACGCTGCGCGGCAACACCGCGTGGATGGGCGCGCGCGAGGCGCTGCTCGCGAGCGATCTGTTCGCCGGCGCGATCGAGGACTTCAAGCCGATCATCCGGCCCGGTGGCAGCGACTCGGCCTCGCTCGACAACGTCGTCAACTTCCTGCTCGCGAGCGGCCGCTCGCTGCCGCACGTGATGATGATGCTCGTGCCCGAGGCCTGGGCGCTCGACCCGGACATGTCGGCCGAGAAGAAGGCGTTTTACGAGTACCACGGCTGCCTCGTCGAGCCCTGGGACGGCCCCGCCGCGCTCTGCTTCACCGACGGCGAGCTCATCGGCGCCACCCTCGACCGCAACGGCCTGCGCCCTGCCAAGTACATCGTGACGAGCGACGGCCTGGTCGTGCTCGCCAGCGAGCTCGGCGTGCTCGACATCGAGGCCTCGCGCATCGTGCAGAAGGGGCGCCTGCAGCCCGGCAAGATGTTCCTCGTCGACACCGTCGAGGGGCGCGTCGTCTCCGACGACGAGATCAAGCACCGCGTCGCGACGAGCAAGCCCTACGCGCAGTGGATCGCCGACAACAAGATCGACCTCGGCAAGCTCGCCGACGCGCCGAGCCTCTACCGGGTCACGCCCGACGAGCTCACCGCGCTGCAGCAGGCGTTCGGCTACACCGACGAGGACCTGCGCATGATCGTCGGCTCCATGGCCGTCGCGGGCGAGGAGCCCGTCGGGTCGATGGGCATCGACATCCCGCTCGCGGTGCTGAGCGAGAAGCCCCAGCTGCTGTTTCGCTACTTCAAGCAGCACTTCGCGCAGGTGACCAACCCGCCGATCGACCCGCTCCGCGAGGAGATCGTGATGTCGCTCGTCAGCTGCGTCGGCGGCGAGGGCAACCTCCTCGAGGAGTCGCCGCGCCAGGGGCGCATGCTCGAGCTGCCGCACCCGATCCTCACCCAGGACGAGCTCGCGAAGCTGCGCGCCAACCCCTCGGCCGACTTCCGCGCCGCGACGCTCGTGGCGCTGTTTCCGACCGAGGGCGACGCCGAGTCGAACCTCCGCCGCGCCATCGACGAGCTCTGCGCCTCGGCGAGCCGCGCCATCGGCGCGGGCGCGAGCATCCTCATCGTGAGCGATCGCGGCGTCGACGCGACCCACGCGCCCATCCCGTCGCTGCTGGCCACCGCCGCGGTGCACCACCACCTCATCCGCGAGGGGCTCCGCGCGCGCGCGGGCCTGGTCGTCGAGACGGGCGAGGCGCGCGAGGTCGGCCACATGGCGCTGCTCGTCGGCTACGGCGCGGGCGCCATCAACCCCTACCTCGCGTTCGACTCGATCGCCGCGATGTGCGGCGACCTGACGCTGGGCGAGGGCACCACGCCCGCGCAGGCCGGCGCGAAGTACGTCAAGGCCCTGAAGAAGGGCATCCTCAAGATCATGTCGAAGATGGGCATCAGCACCCTGGGCAGCTACCAGGGCGCGCAGATCTTCGAGGCGATCGGCATCGACCAGACCGTCATCGACCGCTACTTCAGCGGCACCGCCTCGCGCGTGCGCGGCGTCGGCCTGCTCGAGGTCGCCGAGGAGGCCCTCGCGCGCCACGCGCGCGCGTACGGCCCGACCGCGGCGCGCACGCTCGACGTCGGTGGCCACCACCACTTCCGCGTCACCGGCGAACGCCACCTCTGGACGCCCGGCACCGTCGCGTCGCTCCAGAAGGCGGTCCGCCTCGACGCCGCGAAGAGCTACGCCGAGTTCGCGCGCCAGGTGAACGACACCGACGGTCACCCGATGAACCTGCGCGGGCTGTGGAGCCTGAAGGCGCGCCTCCCTGCGGTCGCGCTCGACGAGGTCGAGCCCGCCGCGACGATCGTCAAGCGCTTCGCCACCGGCGCCATGAGCTTCGGCAGCATCTCGAAGGAGGCGCACGAGAACCTCGCGGTCGCGATGAACCGCATCGGCGGTCGCTCGAACACCGGCGAGGGGGGCGAGGACCCTGCGCGCTTCACCCCCGACGCGAACGGCGACTCGCGCCGCAGCTCCGTCAAGCAGGTCGCGTCGGCGCGCTTCGGCGTCACCGCCGAGTACCTCATCAACGCCGACGAGCTTCAGATCAAGATGGCGCAGGGCGCCAAGCCCGGCGAGGGCGGTCAGCTGCCCGGCCACAAGGTCGACGCGATCATCGCCAAGGTGCGCCACTCGACGCCGGGCGTGACGCTGATCTCGCCGCCGCCGCACCACGACATCTATTCGATCGAAGACCTCGCCCAGCTCATCTTCGACCTGAAGAACATCAACCCCCGCGCGCGCATCAGCGTGAAGCTCGTCGCCGAGGCCGGCGTGGGCACGATCGCCGCCGGCGTCGCCAAGGCGCACGCCGACGTCATCCTCATCGCGGGCGACTCGGGCGGCACGGGCGCCTCGCCGCTCACCTCGATCCACTACGCCGGCGTGCCGTGGGAGCTCGGGCTCGCCGAGGCGCAGCAGGTGCTCGTGATGAACGGCCTGCGCGGCCGCGTCATCCTCCAGACGGACGGCAAGCTCATGACCGGGCGCGACGTCGCGTTCGCCGCGCTGCTCGGCGCCGAGGAGTTCGGCTTCGCCACCGCGCCGCTCGTCGCGTCGGGCTGCATCATGATGCGCAAGTGCCACCTCAACACCTGCCCGGTGGGCGTGGCCACGCAGGACCCGGAGCTGCGGCGCAAGTTCGTCGGCCAGCCCGAGCACGTCATCCGCTACTTCTTCTACGTCGCCGAGGAGCTCCGCCAGATCATGGCCGAGCTCGGCTTCCGCACCGTCGCGGAGATGGTCGGCCGCGTCGACTGCATCGAGGAGAAGCGCGCGGGCCTGCCGCCGAAGGCGCGCAAGATCGACTCCTCCGAGGTGCTGTGGCGCCCGCGCGAGGCCGACACGAACAGCGTCTGCTCGGCCGAGGGCCAGGAGCACAAGCTCGACCGCGTGCTCGACCTCACGCTCATCGAGAAGGCGCGCCCCGCCCTCGAGCGCGGCGAGCCCGTCTCCATCGAGACGAAGATCCGCAACTCCGATCGCACCATGGGCGCGATGCTGAGCGGCGAGATCGCCCGCCGCCACGGCAGCGTCGGGCTGCCCGAGGACACCGTCCGCATCCGCGCCGCCGGCAGCGCGGGGCAGAGCTTCGGCGCCTTCGCGTCGCCCGGCATGACGCTCGAGCTCGTCGGCGACGCGAACGACTACGTCGGCAAGGGGCTCTCGGGCGGCATCATCACGGTGCGCCCGCCGCGCGAGGCGCCGTTCCGCGCCGACGACCAGGTCATCGTGGGCAACGTCGTGCTCTACGGCGCCACCACCGGGCGCGCCTTCTTCAACGGGCGCGCGGGCGAGCGCTTCGCGGTCCGCAACAGCGGCGCGACCAGCGTCGTCGAGGGCGTCGGCGACCACGGCTGCGAGTACATGACCGGCGGGCTCGTCATCGTGCTCGGCACCACCGGGCGCAACTTCGCCGCGGGCATGAGCGGCGGCTTCGCCTACGTGTTCGACGAGGACGCCCTGTTCGACAAGCGCTGCAACAAGGACATGGTCGAGCTCGAGGCGATGGACGCCACCGACGCCGACACGCTGCGCGAGCTGCTCAACGAGCACGTGCAGCGCACCCACAGCCGCAAGGCCATCGAGCTGCTCGACTGCTTCAGCGCGGTGCTGCCGAAGTTCGTCAAGGTCGTCCCCAGCGAGTACCGCCGCGCGCTCGAGGCGCAGGGCTCGCCCTCCACCAACGGCCTGTCGATCGCGGTCGGCCCCGTCCCCTACGTCACCACCGGCAGGTACGTGCCCCAGAGCCGCCCCGCCGCCGAGCCGAACGCAGAGAGGCCCCTCACTCATGGGTAAGGTGCGCGGGTTTCTGGAGGTCGCTCGCCTCGAGGTGCAGAAGCGCCCCGTCGCCGAGCGCGTCGCGGACTGGAACGAGTTCGAGCTGCCGGTGCCCGACGCCGAGCTGCGCGCGCAGGCGTCGCGCTGCATGGATTGCGGCATCCCGTTCTGTCACAACGGCTGTCCGCTCGGGAACATCATCCCCGACTTCAACGACGCGATGTTCAAGGGCCAGCTCGCCGCGGCGAGCGCCTGCCTGCACGGCACCAACAACTTCCCCGAGGTGACCGGCCGCGTGTGCCCCGCGCCTTGCGAGGCCTCGTGCGTGCTCAACCTCGAGGGCACGCCCGTCACCATCAAGAACATCGAGCGCGCCGTCGCCGACCGCGCGTTCGACGCGGGGCTCGTCGCGCCGGTGCTCGCCCGCGCGCGCACCGGCAAGAAGGTCGCCGTCGTCGGCTCGGGGCCCGCGGGGCTCGCCGCCGCGCAGGAGCTCGCGCGCATGGGGCACGACGTGACGCTGTTCGAGCGCGACGACCGCGTCGGCGGCCTGCTGCGCTACGGCATCCCCGACTTCAAGCTCGAGAAGCACCTGCTCGACCGCCGCGTCGAGCAGATGCGCGCCGAGGGGGTCACGTTCCGTACCGGCGTGCACGTCGGCGTCGACGTCACGGGCGACGCACTGCTCGCAGGCCACGACGCCGTCGTGCTCTGCGGTGGCGCGCGCGCGCCGCGCGACCTCCCCGTGCCGGGGCGCGAGCTGCGCGGCGTCCACTTCGCGATGGACTTCCTCACGCAGCAGAACAAGCGCGTCGCGGGCGACTCCGTCGCCGAGGCCGAGGCCATCGTCGCGACGGGCAAGCAGGTCGTCGTGCTCGGCGGCGGCGACACCGGGGCCGACTGCGTCGGCACCTCCAACCGCCAGCGCGCCGCGGGCGTCACGCAGCTCGAGCTGATGCCCAAGCCGCCGGCCACACGCCCCGCGACCAACCCCTGGCCCGAGTGGCCCCTCGTGCTGCGCACCTCGTCGTCGCACGACGAGGGCGCCGCGCGCGACTGGGCCCTCATGACGACCTCGTTCGTCGGCGACGCGAGCGGCCAGCTGACCGCGCTGCGCGCCACGCGCGTGCAGCTCGTCGCCGGCAAGCTCGAGCCCGTCGCCGGCTCCGAGCTCGAGATCCCCTGCCAGCTCGTGCTGCTCGCGATGGGCTTCGTCGGCTCCGAGCGCGACGGCCTGCTCGCGCAGCTCGGCGTCGCGATGGACGCGCGCGGCAACGTCAAGGCAGAGGCGAGCCGCACGAGCGTCGCGCGCGTCTACGCCGCGGGCGACATGGCGCGCGGCCAGAGCCTCGTCGTGTGGGCCATCGCCGAGGGGCGCAAGGCGGCCCTCGCGGTCGACTCCGACCTCATGGCCAAGACGCGTCGTCACCTCGCCATCGCGGGCTGACGACGCCGCGACGGGGCACCCGCGCACTGAACGCGCGTTGCCCCATTACGTCACGGTTCACGCTTCTTCACGCGCGGACGAGGTGCGCGCCGCGTCGCTTGAGGTACGCGTACGAGACCCATGGCGTTGCGCGTGCTGCTCATCGACGACGACGCGCGGCTCTCCGAGCTGCTCGCGAGCTACTTCGCGCCGCACGGCATCGTGGTCGAGCACGCGCCCGACGGCCCGCACGGGCTCGCTCAGCTCGAGGCCGGGGTCTACGACGCCGTGCTGCTCGACGTGATGATGCCGGGCATGGACGGGCTCGAGGTGTGCCGGCGCATCCGCCAGCGCTGGAGCCTGCCCGTCTTGATGCTCACCGCGAAGGGTGACGAGACCGACCGCGTCGTCGGCCTCGAGCTCGGCGCCGACGACTACGTCGCCAAGCCCTTCGGGCCGCGCGAGCTGCTGGCGCGCCTGCGCGCGGTGGTGCGTCGCGCGCAGCCCGACGCGTTCGCGGAGCGCGTGATCGTCGGTCACCTCGAGCTCGACGTCGCCTCGCGCGAGGCGCAGGTCGCGGGCGCGCGCATCGACCTCACGGGGATCGAGTTCGACCTGCTGCTCGCGCTCGCCCGCCGCGCCGGCCGCGTGGTCCCTCGCGACGCGCTCCTGTCCGAGGCCGGCCGCAGCGACGTCAACGTGGGCGAGCGGACGGTGGACGTCCACATCTCGCACCTGCGCCACAAGCTGGGCGACGACCCGCGGTCGCCTCGCCTCATCAAGACGGTGCGCGGCATCGGCTACGTGCTGGCGAAGGACGCATGAGGTCGCCCGCTCGCTGGCTGCGCGCGCGGATGCACCGCCGCCTCTTCGCGTGGTTCACGCTCTCGATGCTGGCGGCCATGCTGCTCGCCGGCACCGCGACGCGCTTCATGCTCGGTCGACCGGGGCGACTGCCCGACGGCCTGAACGCGCAGATCGACGGCCTCGCCGCCACCTGGACCGACGCGCCCGCGCGCGACGCCCTCGCCGCCGGCATCGCGCGCGATCTCGACGTCGGCCTCACGCTGCTCGACCTCGAAGGACGCACGCTCGCGCGGTTCGGCGCGCCCTGCGTCCGCCCGCGCCTGCACGAAGCGCTCGTGCGCGAAGGGCACGTCCTCGGCGTGGCCGAGGTCTGCGTCGAGTCGAGGCGCCCGCGCTGGCCGACGCGCATGGTGCTCGGCCTGCTCATCGCCGGCGTGCTGCTCTGGGCCGCAGCGGGGCGCATCGCGAAGTCGCTCACGCGCCCGCTCGGCGAGCTCGCGCGCGCCGCGGAGGCGATCGGCCGGGGCGAGCGCGCGGTGCGCGTCGCCGTCGCGCCGTCCGCCGACGACGAGATCGCCGCCCTGGCGCACTCGGTCGACGACATGGCGTCACGCATCGGGCGTCAGGTCGACGACCAGCGCGAGCTGCTCGCCGCAGTCTCGCACGAGCTGCGCACGCCGCTGGCGCGGCTCCGCGTGCTGGTCGATCTCGTGCGCGAGGGGCGCTCGGACGAGCCCACGCTCGCCGGCCTCGAGCGCGAGGTCGTCGAGATGGACGCGCTGGTCGGCGAGCTGCTCGCGAACGCGCGCCTCGACTTCACCGCCGTCGCGCGCCTCCCCGTCGACGCCGTAGCCCTCGCGCTGACGGCCCTCGAGCGCGCCTCGGTCGACGCGAGCCTCTGCGCGGTCGAGGGCGAGGGGCGCATGGTCGACGCCGACCCGACGCTCGTCGCACGCGCGCTGTCGAACCTGCTCGCGAACGCGAAGCAGCACGGCGGCGGCGTCGTCGCCCTTCGCGTGCAGCTGCGCGGCGCCGACGTCTCGTTCGAGGTCGACGACGCCGGCCCGGGGTTCGCCGCCGGCGACGAGGAGCGAGCGTTTCAGCCGTTCCACCGCGCGAAGCGCTCGGCGAGCCCCGACGCCAGGTCGCTCGGCCTGGGGCTGTCGCTCGTGCGGCGCATCGCCGAGGCGCACGGCGGCCGCGCCTACGGCGAGAACCTCGCCGAAGGCGGCGCGCGCGTCGGCTTCACGCTCGCGCGGCGCGCCTGACCCGCCGCCGGAGCGCGACGGCCAGGGCGAACGCAGCGCCGAGGGCTCCGCTCGGGAGCGAGGACCTCGCGGGCGCCGTTCGGCACCCGCAACCGCCGCTGTCCGCGGGCGCGCTCGGCGCGGTGGACACGTCGGCGGCCCCGCCCGCGTCCGTGGAGGCGTCGGCGCTCGCGTCGTCGGCGGCATCGGCCGCGTCGCCTGCGTCGCTGGCAGCCGCGTCCGCGTCGTCGGAGGCGTCGGCCGCCGCGTCGCTGCCCGCGTCGGCGCCGCCGTCGGCGCCGCCATCGAGCGTGCGGCACGCCGTGCCGTCGCAGAGGAACCCGCTCGCGCAGTCGGCGTCGCTGGCGCAGCCGTCGAGGCAGGCGTCGACGCCGCACACGTAGGCCCCGCACGCCTTCTGCGCGCCGGAGTTGCACGCCCCCGCGCCGTCGCAGGCTGCCGGGTCGGTGGCGACGCCATCGACGCAGGTGCCGTTGTCGCAGGCGTGGGTGCTCGCCGGGAAGGTGCAGTGCGAGGCGCTGGTGCCGTCGCAGACGGCCGCGCAGCCGCCCGTGCCGCCGCAGGCTGCGCGCCCGCCGTGCGGGGCGCCGCCGGAGACCGTGGTGCACGCTCCGACGTGTCCGGGCAGATCGCAGGCCTCGCATTGCCCGCCGCACTTGCGGTTGCAGCACACGCCATCGACGCAGGAGTTGCTCGAGCACTGCGACGCGGCGGCGCACGTCGCCCCCGCAGCGAGCTTGGCCTGGCACACGCCCCCCGAGCAGTAGTGCGTCGTGGGGCAGTCGCCGTCGACGGCGCAGTTGCCGTTGCACGCCGTCGCCCCGCACGAGAAGGGCGCGCACGTCTGCTGCTGGGCCGCCGGGCACTTGCCCTGCCCGTCGCACGCGGCAGCGAGCGTCGCGGAGCCCCCCGCGCACGACGCGGTTCGGCACGTCGTCTCGCCGCCCGGGTAGGCGCACGCGGCCTTGTCGGCGCCGTCGCACGAGCCCTTGCACAGTGAGCCGTCGCTCGCGCACGCGGGGCGCGTCCCGGCGGGCGCGCCGAGGTGCGCCGAGCAGGTGCCCTCCTGGCCAGCCACGTTGCACGCCTCGCACTGACCGGTGCACGCGCCGTCGCAGCACACGCCGTCCACGCAGAAGCCGCTCGCGCAGCCGTCGGCCCCGGAGCAGCGGGTGCCGACGTCCCCCCTCGGGAGACAGATGCCGGCAGCGCAGTAGTTGCCGCTCAGGCAGTCGCCGTCGACGACGCAGGTGCCGCCGCAGAGGTTGCCCGAGCACTGGTAGGGCACGCAGGCGATCTGCACCGGTGCCGGGCACGCGCCCGCGCCGTTGCAGAACGCGACGAGCGTGGCGACGTCGTTCGTGCACGACGAGGCGCGGCACTTCGTGCCAGGACCGGGGAAGATGCAGCTCGCGCGGTTCTGCCCGTCGCAGGCGCCCGCGCAGGGGGGGCCGTCGACGTCGCACGCGGTGCGCGTGCCGTGGGGCGCGCCGGCGACGGCGGTGCAGGTGCCGACGGCGCTGGCCACGTCGCACGCCTCGCACTGACCGCTGCACGCGGTGTTGCAGCACACCCCGTCGGCGCAGTGGCCGGAGGTGCACTGCGAGTCGCCCGCGCACGCGGCGCCGGCGCTCAGCTTCGCGACGCACACGCCCGCCGAGCAGAAGAAGCTCGTGCTCGGCGAGCAGTCGCCGTCGCTGTTGCAGTTGCCTGCGCACCCGCTGTGCGCCCCCGCGCAGAGGAACGGCGCGCACGTCTGCGTCTGCGCGGTCGGGCAGGAGCCACCCCCCGTGCAGGTCGCCGCGAGCGTCGCGAGGCCGTTGCTGCACGCCGCAGAGCGGCAGCTCGTGGTCGCGCCCGGGTAGGAGCAGGCGCTGGTCACGACGCCGTCGCAGGTGCCCCCGCACTCGCCGCCGTCGGTCGAGCAGAGAGCCCTCGAGCCGTGCGGCGTACCCGTGACCGGCGTGCAGGTGCCGATGCTCGACGCCACGTCGCACGCCTGGCACTGCCCGTTGCAGGCGCTGTCGCAGCAGACGTGGTCGACGCAGTACGACGAGGTGCACCCGTCGCCGGTCGAGCAGGCCTGGCCCTCGGCGACCTTGGCGACGCACGCCCCCTGGCTGCACCAGAAGCCGAGCGCACAGTCGGCCGAGGCCGTGCACGACGTGTTGCACGCCGAAGCGCCGCACGCGTACGGCGAGCAGGTCGACGACGCGAGGGCCGGACAGGTGGTCGCGTTGCCGGGGCAGCTCGCGCCCGCGACCGCGACGCCGTTGGCGCAGGTCGCCGCGCGGCACGAGGCCACCGACGAGGCGAAGCCATCGACCGGGCACGAGGCGCTGGTGCCGCTGCACGACTCGGCCACGTCGCAGGCGCCGTTCTGGGGGCGACAGACGGTGCCGCTCGACAGCTTGGCGTCGGCCGGACAGGCGGCCGAGCTTCCGTCGCACGACTCGGCGACGTCGCACCCACCGGCCGACGGGCGGCACGAGGTCCCCGACGCGAGCTTCGCGTCGGCGGGGCACGCGCCGCTCGCTCCGTCACACGTCTCGGCGACGTCGCACCCGCCGGCCGACGGGCGGCACGAGGCCCCCGCGCCGAGCTTCGCGTCGGCGGGGCACGCGAGCGACACGCCGCAGACCTCGGCGGGGTCGCAGGCTCCGGTCGACGCGCGGCACTCGGTCGAGGGGTCGACCGGCGAGCAGGTGCCGACGCTGGACGGCCACACGCACGTGTCGCACACGCCGCCGCCGCACGCGGTGTTGCAGCACACGCCGTCGGCGCAGAAGCCGCTCGCGCACTGCGCGCTGGTCGAGCAGGTCGCCGCGAGCGCGAGCAGGTTCGTACACACGCCGCCCGCGCCGCAGAACTGGCCCGTTCCGCACTCGGCGTCGAGCGTGCAGACGCCACACGACGCCCCGACGCAGTGGTCGGGCGCGCAGGCGACCGGAGTCGGCGTGGGGCAAGCGCCGGCGTTGCCGGGGCACAGCGCGGCCGGGGTGGCGATGTCGCTGGTGCAGCTCCCCGCCTGGCAGACCACGCCGGCGGCGAGGAAGCCGTCGGACGGGCAGGTCCCGACCTGGCCGTCGCACAGCTCGGCCACGTCGCACGCGCCGTTCTTCGGTCGGCAGGCAGCGCCCGCTTGCAGCACCACGTCGAGCGGGCACGCCCCCGACGAGCCGTCGCAGCTCTCCGCCACGTCGCACGCGCCTGCCGACGGGCGGCACGGCGTCGACGCGCTCAGCACCACGTCCGCGGGGCACACCGTCGTGCTCCCGTCGCAGCTCTCGGGCACGTCGCAGGTGCCCGCCACGGCGCGGCACACGGCGCCCAAGGCGCGGATCTGATCGCTCGGGCAGGCGGCGGTCGATCCGTCGCAGGTCTCGGCCTGGTCGCAGCCGCCGACAGCCGGACGGCACACGCTGCCGACGCCCGAGAGCGTGTCGGCAGGGCAGGCGGTGGCCGAGCCGTCGCACGTCTCGACGTGATCGCACAGGTCGCTGGCCGCGCGGCACACCGTCGCGGCCGCGAGCGGCTTGCACGTCCCCGGCGTCGAGCCGTTGCACGCCATGCAGTCGGTCGCGTCGCTGCCGCCGCACGCCGTGTCGCAGCACACGCCGTCGGCGCAGAAGCCGCTCGAGCAGTCACCCGCCGCGGTGCACGACGCGCCGAGCGCGGTGGCCGTGCCGTAGACCCAGGTGTCCGCGAGCGCGACGTCCGAGGCGTTCAGACCGCCGAACAGCAGCACGCCTGAGCCGTACGGCACCATCGCGAGCTCGGTGCGCGCGGAGGGCGACGTGGCGGGGGCGTCCTGCGTCCAGTTGGTTCCGTCCCACTCGAACGTGTAGCCCGGCGAAGCCTCCGGGTATGGCGGCACTGTGCTCCCGGTACCGGTTCCTCCGAACACGATCGGGTGCCCGCCCAGACCGGACGCTGCGGCGAAGCCATGCGACCAGCGCGGCGTCGGCTTCGTCGCGGGCGCGAGCCTCGTCCAGTCGGTGCCGTCCCACGTCCACGTCTGGCTGTTGCCGTTCGTCGCGTCGCTCGTGCCGCCGAACATCACGACGACGCCACCGTAGGTCGAGAGCCGGTGGCTCTCGCGCAGCGTCGGGGGAGTCGCCGGGGCTC
>CAITLX010000642.1 GCA_903893335.1 uncultured delta proteobacterium
CCTCGGCGTCGTAGCCGCGCCCGCGGTGCCAGGGCACGTCCTTGAAGTCGAGTCCGTCGTGCACGCCGTAGTAGGCAAAGGGCACGAGCCGATGTTGGTCAATCGCGTCCCAGAGGCGCAGCTCGGCGGCGATGCGACCGTCGAACCAGGCGAGCACGTCGAGGCCGTCGCTGCGCTCGGGCGTGGCGGTGAGCCCGAGCAGCTCGACGGGTCGTACGTGCTCGAGGAGCGTTCGATACGTCCTGGCTGCCGCGTGGTGGAACTCGTCGACGATGACCACGTCGAAGTGCGTCGCGTCCAGGTTGGCCAGCCCCGATGCGCTCAGGCTCTGAATGGAGGCGAAGACGTGCTCGAAGCGACGCGGACGATCGCGGCCGACCCATTTTTCGCCAAAGGAGTGGTCACGCAGCGCGTGCCGGAAGGTCGCCTGCGCCTGGCTCAGGATCTCCTCGCGGTGCGCCACGAACAGCAGGCGCGCGCGGGGTAGCTCCTCGCGCAGCCGCGCGTAGTCGAGCGCCGCCATGACCGTCTTGCCGGTCCCCGTCGCGGAGACGAGCAGGTTTCGGTGGTGGCCGAGCTGGCGTGCGAGCGCGATCTCCTCGAGCAACCGCTCCTGGAACGGCTCGGGTCGCAGCTCCACCGGACTCAGCATCCATCGCGGCGAGTCGTCTCGACCGGGCGTCGTGCTGGCCAGAAACCGTTCTCGTTCGTAGCGGACGAAGTCGCCCCCATTCCAGTAGCTCTCGAAGACGGCGGCGACCTTGTCGACGACGGTCGGATTGCGAGCTTGCGAGGCGCGGACGTTCCACTCCAGTCCGCTCACCTGCGCAGAGTGCGTCAGGTTCGACGAGCCGATGTACGCCGTCGAGAAGCCGGACCGGCGGTGGAACAGCCACGCCTTCGCGTGCAGGCGCGTGCTGGTCTCATCGTACGAGACCCGCACCTCGGCGCCGAGCTCCCGCAGCGAATCCAGGGCGCGCGCCTCGGTCGACCCCGTGTAGGTCGTCGTCAATACGCGCAGCGGTCGTCCAGCCTCGCAATGGGCGCGCAGCGCGTCGAGCATCGGCGCGATGCCGCTGCGCCGGATGAAGGCCATGACGACGTCGATCCGGTCCGCGGAGCCGATCTCCGTGAGCACCTGGCTGCCCACGCGCGGCTCGCCCGGCGCGTTGGTGAGCAGCATCGTGTCGAGCAGCGGGATCAGCGGCTGCTGGATCGTCTCGCTCCGCCCGTCCGGGAGCTTGCCGAGCACCTTGCGCAGCACCTGTCCGGTGGGGACCGGGCGCTCGGTCGCGAGCGACTCGGTGTCGGTCTTCGTGACGACGAGGTCGATCAGCTCGCGAGCGAGGGCCGTTCCGATCGCCACCCGCTGCTTCTTGTCGAGCGAGGCGACCGCTCGCTCGATCACGCGCGCGAGGTGCAGCGCGATGCGGTCCGCGGCCTCTGCCTCGTGCAGGTCGCTCCGCTGGGCCTCCAGGCGATCGCCCAGCGCCCCGAGCTGCGCCTCCAGGGCCTCGGTGATCAGGGTCTCGTAGAGACCGCGCTCGTGCGCCGACATCCCGGCACTCTACAGCAGGCGAGGCGCGGCTCAGGATGCGCGCTTGCCACCGCCCCCCCGGCTCCCCCGAGGCGCCCGAGGCAGACCTTCTGCCTCCCGAGGCTAGGTCCGGTCCGCCAGCGCCAGATCTTCTGGCGATGGCGTGCCGCCTCGACCTTCATGGGGCAGACAGTCTGCGCGCCGAGCCTGCCCGCGACCCGGGTAGGCCAGACCCTCTGGCGCAGGTGGGTCGCCTCGATGCTCCGGGGGCAGACCGTCTGCCCCGCACGCCTCGGTTCGACCCTCAGGGTCCAGACGCTCTGGCTCCAGCGGCTCTGGTCGACCCTCGGCGTCCAGATCGTCTGCGCCCAAATCGTCCGGGATCGTCCGGGATCGTCCGGGGATCGTCCGGGGATCGTCCGGGGATCGTCCGGAATCGTCCGATGGACGCACCGGGGTGCACGTCTTCGAGCGTAAGCAATTCCGCGTATTTGCGCGCGCCGCGGCCGTGGCACGCCGGCTGCTGAAGGGGTTGCCGAGCCCGCGACACGGTGCGGCTCCGGGAGGCCCGCCGCCGGCGCGCGCGGCTCCCGCAACCCACGAGCGCCGAGGCCGAAGAAGAGAGCACCTGCCATGACCCCCTCGAACATCTCCTCGACCGTCGCGAGCGCCTTCGGAGCCACCGGCCCGAGCGGCCCCTCGATCGCCACCGAGCCCCGCTACGGCGCGGCCTTCGTCCGCCGCGAGGTCGAGATCCGCGCGGTGCCTACCGACGCGCTCGCCCCGATCAACATCGACGTCATCACGTCGATGGCGACGGTCCTCGGCGCGCTGCCGGGGCTGCGCGAGCTGCGCCCGACGATCGCCATGCTGCCCGCCTTCGACCTCGCGGCCTTCGACGCGCTCGAGGACTACACGATGGCCCTCGGCGCCACGCACAGCCGCTGGATGATCGCCACCGCGCCGCGCGAGGCGTTGCCCGAGCTGGGAGCAGCGGCGGTCGAGGTGCGCGACACGCTCGTCGCCGACGCGACCGCGCTCGCCCGGCGCGGCGTGCTCGACGGGCAGCTCGTCGCGAACTTCCGGAGCGGCGTCGGCTACCGCGCCGTCGTGCGCGACTTGATGGGGCTCACCGCCCTGTTGCGCGACGCGTGGGACACGGTCTCCAGGCTGACGGCGCTCGAGGAGTCGGAGCTCGTCGCTGCCAGCAACCTCGCCGACCGCATCGTCGGCGCCCTCGGCGAGCGCGCGCTCGGCCCGGCCCACGCGGCCGAGTCCACGCTCGTGCGCCAGCAGGCGTTCACGCTCTGGATGAACGCCTACAACCAGGCACGCCGCGCCGTCGCGTACCTGCGCTGGGACCAGGGCGACG
>CAITLX010000643.1 GCA_903893335.1 uncultured delta proteobacterium
TCGTCCAGTCGGTGCCGTCCCACGTCCACGTCTGGCTGTTGCCGTTCGTCGCGTCGCTCGTGCCGCCGAACATCACGACGACGCCACCGTAGGTCGAGAGCCGGTGGCTCTCGCGCAGCGTCGGGGGAGTCGCCGGGGCTCGCACCGTCCAGTCCGCGCCGTCCCACTCCCACGTGTCGGTGAGCATGATGGCCGACGAGTCCTTGCCGCCCATCAGGACGACCTTCGACCCGTACGACGTCATGCCGAAGAACTCGCGCGCGCTCGGGTGGTGGGCGGGCGTGAGCTGCGTCCAGGCCGAGCCGTCCCAGCTCCACGTGTCCGACAGGAAGCCCGCGTTGTTGCGCCCGCCGAAGAGCACGAGCGTCGAGCCGACCGCGGCGAGGCCGGCGCCCCAGCGCTTCGGCGGCGACGTGCCGACCGTCGGCGACTGCCAGGTCGAGCCCGTCCACACCCAGGTGTCGGCGTAGCCGTCGCTCGCGAGCGTGGCGCCACCAAAGAGCACCGCGCCCGAGCCGTACGGAGCCATCGCTGCGTAGCCTCGCGCAGAGGGCGAGGTGGCGGGGGTCAGCTTGGTCCACGTCGCGGCGGGCGCCACGGCCGCGCTGGCCTGCGCCGTCCGCTCGGGGGCCACCTGGTCGGGGGCGGGGCGTGCGCAGGCGCACACGAGGACGGCGGCCAACGACGGAAGAGCCGCGCGGACGCGCGGCAAGGTGAAGCTCATGTCGCCCTAGTCTCCGTGACCGGCCTGCGCGAGGCGGTCTTTCGTATCCACGAGTATCTAGATCCTGCCACGCGCTCAAGGGCGGTGCTCATCGTCCCCCGTGGGCCCGCACCAGCGCTCCGAGCCTCTCGACCCCGCGCACGACCACCGCCTCGCTCGGCCCGAACGAGAAGCGCACGTGGTTGCGGAAGCGCGAGGCTCGCCCCGCGCGCCGCTTTCCTGGGTTCACGTCGAAGAACTCGCCGGGCACGCAGATGACCTTCTCGTCGAGCGCGGCGCGGAAGAACGCGTGCCCGTCCGCGATCGACGGCGGCAGATCGGCGACCGACCCCCACACGTAGAACGTCCCCTCGGGCTCGGCGTCGACCACCACCCCGAGCGCCCGGAGCCCGTCGAGCATGATCTGCCGCTTGCGCGAGAACGCCCGCTGGATCGCCGCCGTCTCGGCGCGCGTCGCGTCGAGGTCGAGCAGCCCGACGGCCGCGCGCTGCATCGGCTTGGAGCCGCCGCCGTCGAGGAAGCTCCCCGCGCTCGCCACCGCCTCGATGACGGCCTTCGGCCCCACGGTCCAGGTCACGCGCCACCCCGGGTAGCGCCAGTTCTTCGTGAGGCCGTCGAAGAGCACGACCGGGTCGTGATCGACGTCCTCGACGTAGCGCGCCGCGCTCTCCATCGGCGCGTCGCCCGCCGCCCCGTAGACGTAGTGCGAGTAGAACTCGTCGATGAGCAGCGTGCAGTCCAGCTCGCGCGCGGTGGCGATCCAGGCGGCGAGCTCCTCGCCGCGCACGTGCTTGCCCGTCGGGTTGCACGGGTTGCTCAGCAGGATGGCGCCGAAGCCGCGGCCCAGGATCTCCTTGCGGAGGTCGCCGACCGAGAACGCGTAGCCGCTGGCGCCGTCGAGCAGGATCGGGATGGGCGAGAACAGCCGGAAGACGTCGAGGAGCTCCTCGTACGCCGTGTAATCGGGGAGGAAATGGCCGAGGTTGATCTGCCCGAGCGCCGCAGCGGCGCGCGTGAGCGCCGTGCGCCCTCCTCCCGACACCGCGACGTTCTCGGCGGTGTACTTCGACGGCATCCCGCGCCGGTAGAGGCGGTTGTAGAGGTCGGCGATCGCCTCGCGAAGCTCGCCCAGGCCGGCGACGGGCGCGTACTCCTGGTCCGCCTCGAGGATGTGCGCGACGCGAAGCCGCTCGGGCGCACCGGGGAGCGGGCCCGTCTCGGGCTGCCCCTGGCCGAGGTTGCACCAGTCGGAGGCGTCGGCGTGCCAGCCGAGCCGAGCTGCCTCGGTCGAGACGTAGATGACGCCGGTGCGCGGTACCGACCGAAAGGCGGTGGACATCGCTCGGGTCTTAGCCCTCGACGCCATGCGGAGGACAAGAAAACGCTCCGCAGCGAGCCTCGGGGGGGGGCGCAAGGCCGACGCTGCGGAGCGACGGACTCTAGAGCAGCGTCCGTGCCAAACGTCGGCCCGCGCGATCTCGCGCACTTACCCCTTCGACGCGGCCCTCCGAGGCCCACCTTGAGCCAGAAGAAGATGATTCGTCGGCTCGGTCGTGCCGATTCGGGACGCCGGGACGCTGGCCCGACGCAAGGCGCCCGCTTCGCCCGCTTCAGAGGGAGCGAAACCTCGCGCCGCGTGGCGACTGCTCGGCTTTCCGCTGTCGTCGCCGTGCTGGCCGCCGCTCCAGCAGGGCAGCGGGGCAGGCGATGGGGGGTCGGCGCAACCCGCGGTGCAGACCGCGTCAGACGCCGAAATAGAAAACGCTCCGCAGCGAGCCTCGGGGGGGGGCGCAAGGCCAACGCTGCGGAGCGAATGACGTTAGAGCAGGCAGCGTGCCAACGTGCGCGCGTCAAGTTTCAAGCACTTAGCGCGACAAGAAGGCTGTCGAGTCTCGCTTCGAGATGGCGCTGTGGCTCATTTGGGAGACGAGCGTCCCGCTGCGAGACGGTCCGCCCGAGGAGAAATCGGCTCACTCGGAATCGAACGGGACGACCGAGGCGTCGGCGAGGTTCGGGATGGCGTCACGGACCGCCGAGCCGATGTCGGCGTGCGTCCCGACGACGGCGATGAGCAGGTCCCGGTGGGGCGCGTGGGCGGCGACGGCGGCCTGCACCGACTCGAGCGTGACCCCGCGGACGTGCTCGACGAAGGCGCTGTGGTGCGTCGGGGGGAGGTCGAGGAGCGCGACCTCGAGCGGGAGGCCGACGCGCTTGTGCGCGGTGTCGATCTCGAAGGCGTGCGAGCGCACGAGGTAGCGACGCACGAAGGCGAGCTCGCGGGCCGTCACCCCCTTGTCGCGCCAGGTGTCGAGCAGGCCGAGCTCGAGCGCGATGCAGGCCGCCGCGTCCTTGGCGGCGGGGAAGGTCCACACCGTGAGGGCGTCGGGCTGGCGGTCGTACCCGACGCGGGCGGAGGCGCCGTACGACCAGCCACGCTTGGACCGCACCTCGCGCATGAGGCGCGAGGTGAACGTGCCGCCGAAGACCGTGGTGCCGAGCACCAGCGGCCAGAACGAGGGCTCGCGGGGGTGCACGCCGCGGGCGCCGATGATGATCTGCGTCTGGGTGCGCTCGGGCTTGTCGACGAACACCAGGCGGCGCCCGGGGCGCGGCGAGGGGGCGACGATCGCAGGCGCGGGGCCGCCGCCGTCGGGCAGAGCCTCGACCAGCCGGTCGGCGAGGGCGCGCGCGCGCGCCTCGGACACCGAGCCGGCGATGGCGACGTGCGCCCCGTGGCGCGCCAGCATGCGGGGGAAGTGCGCCACGACGTCGTCGCGCGAGATCGTGCGCAGCGTCGCGAGCTGACCGGCCGTTCGGCGGCCGTACGGGTGCCCCTCGAAGAACGCGCGGCGGAAGTGGCGGACGGCGAGCGAGCGGTCGTTGTCGCGGGCCTCGATGAGCTCGCCCTCGGACTCGCGCAGCAGGCGACCGAGCTCGCGCTCGTCGAACGTGGGCTCGGCCAGCATGCGCACGAGCAGGTCGACGAGGTCGTCGAGCGAGCGCTCGATGACGTCGAAGTTGATGCTCACGCTGCTCTGCGAGACGTCGACCGAGACCTCGGCGCCGAGCGCGTCGATGCGGGCCTCGACCTCGGCCGACGTCATGCCGCGGCACCCGCGCCGGAGCATGCGCGCGGTGACGCGGGTGAGGCCGTCCTTGCCGGGCGGGTCGAGGGCGGCGCCGACGGGGAGCGCGAGCGTGAGGCTGACCAGCGGCAGCGCGCGGCACTCCTCGAAGAACATGGGCGCGGAGCTCACGACGCCACCTGCGCGGGCTCGGGGTGCACGACGACGACCGAGCGGCTGCGGGGGCGCAGCCATCGCCTCGCGACGCGCAGCAGATCGGACACGGTGACGCGGCGGCACGCCTCGAGCCGCGCGAACGCCCCGGACGGGTCGCCCAGCACGGTGAAGAAGAAGCCCATCTGCTCGGCCTTGCCCGAGGCCGTCTCGAGGCCCTGCACGAGCGCGAGCTCGAAGCGCGCCTTGACCTTCGCGAGCTCGGCCTCGTCGACCGGGGCGGCGACGACGCGCTCGATCTCGCGGTCGAGCGCCTCGAGCAGCTCGGCCGAGGTGTGCCCCGGGCGCGCCACGGCGTGCATCTCGTAGAGGCCCGCGTCGCGGTAGGTCGAGACCCAGCCGCGCACCTCGGTGGCGAGCTCGGCCTCCTGCACGAGCGCGCGGTGCACGCGCGACGAGCGGCCGCCGAACAGGATCTCGCTGAGCAGCGACAGCGGCACGTGATCGACGTCGCCGAACGCGGGGCCCTGGTAGCCGATGGCGAGCTTGTCGGTCACCGTCGTCTTCGTGACGGTGACGAGGCGCTCGCTCGTCTGCGGGGGCTCGGGGTGCACGTCCTCGACGGGGAGCGCGCCGGGCTGCACCGCGCCGTACGCCTTCTGGATCTTGGCGAGCAGATCGCGCTCCTTCACGTCGCCGACGACGACGAGGGTCGCGTTGTTGGGCGCGTAGTACGTGCGGTAGAAGGCCGCGCAGTCGTCGGTGGTGAAGCCCTCGATGTCGGCCATCCACCCGATGGTGGGCCAGCCGTACGCGTGCTCGGTGAACGCCGTCTTGTAGAGCAGCTCGCTGACGGCGCCCTCGACGTCGTCGTCGACGCGGTAGCGGCGCTCGTTGGCGACGACCTCCTTCTCGCTCGACACCTGCGGGTCGCGCAAGACGAGCCTCGCCATGCGCTCGGCCTCGAGCCGCACGACGAGCCCGAGCGACTCGCGCGGCACGTTCGCGTGGTAAAAAGTCCAGTCGAGCCACGTGGCGGCGTTCGACTCCGCGCCCGCCTCCTCGAGCTTGCGGTCGAACGTGCCGGCGGGCAGGTTCTCCGTCTCGTTGAACATGAGGTGCTCGAAGAGGTGCGCGAGGCCCGTCTTGCCGGGCTTCTCGTGGCGCGAGCCGACCGCGAACCAGGTGTGGTAGCTGAGCACGGGCGCGCTCGCGTCGACCGACACCAGCACCGTGAGCCCGTTGCCCAGCCGGTAGTGCTCGATCGTCATGGCGGGGCCGAACGCGACCCGCCCCACGTGCTCGACGCGCGCGCCGGGCGCCTGGCCTTCGGAGAGTGCGGCCGCGAGCGCGGCGCGCCCGCCTTCGCGGCGCTTGGTCGGGGAAGTCATCGCCGTGGCGCTAGCGCGCGCGCGCGTCCACCGCAAGCTCGGTCAAGGCGCGACCGGACGCATCTCGTCCCACCCGAAGCGCTTGGTGTAGTTCTTCCACACGCCCTCGCAGGCCGCGTCGTACTTGCACGACGCGCACGCGGGCGCCTTCTGCCGCTCGGCGTCGTCGAGGTCGCTGCGCGTGACGAGCAAGAGGCCGCGCCCCCTGCCCTCGCCCTCGCGCGAGGCGTCGCGCGCGACCGGGAGCTTCACCTGCTCGGCGAGGTCGTAGTGGCGGTATTTCTCGACGTAGCCGCGGTTGAAGTCGGGGATGCCCTCGGTGGTGCAGAGCGGGATGTCGACGAGGAAGGCCATCGGGCGCGCCTCGCCCACCTCGGCGATGAACGCGCGAAACTGCGCGGCGACCTCGCGGTACGGCGGGAAGATCTGCTCGAAGTAGGTGTCTGCGCGGCCGTTGGCCTGCATCACGTTGAACACGACCTGGTCGACGCCGTGCGAGCGCAGGAAGCGGTAGATGTCGAGCAGGTGCGGCAGGTTGCGCTCGGTGAGCACCGTCGAGGTGTGGAGCTCGACGCCGTAGCGCTTGAGCTTGGCGACCGCGTCGAGGCCCGCCACCGTCTGGTCGAAGCTCTCGGGGGTGCGCGTGAGCCCCTCGTGCAGCTTGGCCGTGTGGCCGTGGATGGAGATGTAGAAGCGGTTCATCCCGGCCTTGGCCAGGGCCACGGCGTACGGCAGGTGCCCGGCGCGACGACCGTTGGTCATCATGCTGATGCGGCGGAAGCCGAGCTCCTTCGCCCACGCGACGAACTCGGGCAGCTCGGGGCGCGTGGTGGGCTCGCCCGAGGTGAAGCAGACCTCCTCGGCGCCGCGGTGCCCCTCGAGCAGCCACCGCACGCGGTCCGGCGTCATGGCCGAGTTGTTGACGAAGCGGCCGTCGCGGTCCTCTTCCATGCAGAAGACGCAGTTGTTGTTGCACACCGCGCCGATGGAGACGTGCAGCCGCTCGGCCTGCCGCTCGATGCGATCGACGATGGACGGGTCTGCCACCATGCGTACGGCAGCAGAGTGTCCCTGCCGGTTCCACGAGGGTCAAGCGGACCCAAGGCCCCCCGCCGCAGCCTCGCGGCGCCGGCTCGCGCTCCGCCGCGCGCGCCGGAGAAGATGGTTACATGGATCGCATGCGCTCCTCCCAGCCGTTCGCGCGCCTCGTCGCCCTGTGCGTCGCTCCCCTGCTCGTCGGCTGCGCGGGGCGCACGCTGGCCGGCTTCGACGACGCGGGCACCGACGCGCGGCTCGACGCTCCGGTCGACGCGGCGGCGTTCGGCGCGTGCGACCGACCGTCGGCGTGCGTCGTGCGCCCGGCGAGCTGCTGCGGGTCGTGCGGCGCCGCGACGCGCTCGGACCTCGTCGCCGTCGCGAGCGCGCGAGCCGCCGACTACGCGAACGCGACGTGCGGCCTGGGGTGGGGCTGCCCCGCCTGCTACCTGGCGCAGGATCCGACGCTGCTGGCGACGTGCGGCGGCGGCGCGTGCGCCGCGATCGACTGGGCGACGCACCCGGCCAACGCGTGCGCGAAGGACGCCGACTGCCGCGTGCGCACGCGCTCATGCTGCGAGTGCCCCGGCCCGGTCGGTCGCGAGGAGCTGCTCGCCGTGCCCACCGGCGCGACGGGCGACTTCATGGCCCTCGTGTGCGACGCCGACGCCGCGTGCGGCAAGTGCATGCCGCAGTACCCCAAGGACGCGCTCGCCGTCTGCGAGGCCGGCCACTGCAAGGCCTCGTGGTACGTGCGCTGAGCGCTTCGTTTCGGCCTCGATTGCGCTGAGCCCCTCGGTCCGGCCTCAATCGCGCCGCTTCGCGCGGCTCAGGGCTTGCCGACGGGCAGCGTGACCTCGGGGCGCTCCATCTCGAGCCCCTTCTCGGCGGCCTTCTTGCCCTCGGTGCGGCGCTTGGCCTCGAAGAGGCGGATGCCCTGCTCGGTGATCATGCCGACCGCAGGAGCGTCGGCGGGGCGCATCTCCGCCGGCGGGCCGTCGTCGCCCGCGCGCTCGCCGCGCGCGCGCGGACCGGGCGCGGCGCGCTGCTCGTCGAGCCGGCGGTCGAAATCCGCGCGCCACGCTTCGAGCGAGCGAAACTCGTAGCTCGGGTCGTTGGGGTCGCGCAGGATGCGCTCGACGATCGCGTCTCGCGAGACGAACACGGGGTAGAGCTCGGCCGGGTCGTAGCCGGCGCCGCGGTCGAAGAGCCCTCCGCAGATGGTGCGCAGCGAGCAGACGCCGCAGGCCGCAGCGTACTCGTGGCCCCACTCCGTCTGGCGCACCGTCTGCTTGGCGTCGAGGAAGTGCACGATGCGCTCCTCGCCCTTGACGATCTTGCGCGTCTCGGTGCTCGCCCACGCGAACTCGGTCA
>CAITLX010000644.1 GCA_903893335.1 uncultured delta proteobacterium
GAGCACGGCCGACGCGAGCACGCGCGGGTTCTACCTGGTCGGGGGGGCTCCGAGCGCCACGGCGACCGCGACCGACGCGAACGAGTCGAACGGCGGCGGCTACTTGAACCTCCCCGTCGGCACCGCGACGGTCACCGCGAAAGTTCAGGCGACCGGAGTCGTCTCGTCGAGCGTGGACGTCCAGGTTCGCGCCGGCACGATGACGCTCGTCTACCTCTTTCCGACGCCCTGACCGGGGCCGGTCCGCCGCGGCCCTGGGCCGGCCCTCGGACGCGCCCTCGCTCAGTCGCCCCCACGCCGCCTCGAGTCGGCGTAGAGTGCGGTTCGCGAGGAGCCGCCGAAGATGTCCAGGTCGAAGAAGAGTGCGTCGAACACGAGCGAGTTCATCCGCAGAAACGCGGCCCTCTCGCCGCGCGCGCTCGCGGCCAAGGCCGAGAAGGCGGGCGTCGCGATCGTCGTCGTGCACGAGAAGAAGGGCACGCCGGCCAAGGCTGCAGCCGCGAAGAAGTTCGCTCCGGCCAAGGCTGCGCCCGCGAAGAAGATCGCTCCGGTGAAGGCTGCGCCCGCGAAGCCGGCGCGCCGCAAGGCCGCCAAGGCGCGCGGGCGCGCGACGCCGCGGGTCGTGCCCGTCGTGAAGCCCGAGGTGCTGAGCGAGGCCGTGCGCGCCGCGTCGGTCACCGTCTTCCCCGAGGCGGTGCTCGTGCAGTTCGTCCTCGAGCGCTGGATCAAGGCGGTCGAGGAGATGCTCGGCGAGGCAGCCGAGCGGTTCGAGGCCGGTCTGCGCGTGCGGTAGCGACGCGCCGGTCGGTGGCCGGGAGGGGCAATTCGCGGCGAAGCCGCGCGAGGAGAGTGAAGGAGCGAACCGGATGGACTCCCCGAACGTGACCGACCCTGCGCCGACCTACGACGAGCTTCTCGCGCGCGTGGCGCGCCTCGAGCAGGGCGCGGCCGAAGCGGCCTCCGCGGTCGAGGCCTCGCGCCGTAGCGCGCTGCAGCTCCTCGCGCTCATCGAGCGCAGCCCGATGTCGATGGCCATCGTGTCGATGGACAGAACCATCGACTACATCAACCAGCGCACCATCGACACGTTCGGGTACCTCCACGACGAGATCCCCACGATGGACGAGTGGTCGGCGCGCGCGTACCCCGACGACGCCTACCGCGCCGAGGTCAGCGCGACGTGGGCGGCGCTCGTCGCGAAGGCGTTCGCCTCGGGGCGCGAGATCGAGCACGCGGAGTACCGGGTCACCTGCAAGGACGGCTCGGTCAAGGTGACGGAGATCTACGGCGTCATCGTCGGCGACAAGATCTTCGCGATGTTCGACGACCTGCGCGAGCACAGGCTGTCGGTCGAGGCGCTGCGCCAGAGCGAGGAGAAGTACCGGCTGCTCGCCGCGACGACCGACACCGGTTTCGTCGTCATCGACGGGGGCGGCGTCGTCATCCTCGCCAACGAGCCCTACCAGCGAATGGCAGGCGGAGAGGCCTCGGAGAGCCTGGTCGGCCGATCGGTCCTCGAGTGGACGGCGCCCGACGAGCAGGAGAGCAACGCCGAGGCGGTGGCGCGCTGCGCGCGCCTGGGCTCGATCCGCGACTTCGAGACCGTCTACCAGCAGCAGGACGGCACGAGGGTCCACATCAGCGTCACCGCGGCGGTGCAGGAGTCGCGCGAGCACGGCAAGCACATCGTGGCGTTCTGCCGCGACATCACGGCCCGCAAGCACGCCGAGCAGGCGAAGGCCAAGCTCGCGGCTCAGCTGCAGCAGGCGCAGAAGATGGAGTCGGTGGGTCGCCTCGCGGGAGGCGTGGCGCACGACTTCAACAACATGCTCGGCGTCATCATCGGGCGAGCCGAGCTCGCGCTCGCGCGCGTCGACCCGAGCCCGCCTTTGCGCGAGCACCTCGAGGAGATCCGAGCGGCGGCGCGGCACTCGGCCGATCTCACCCGGCAATTGCTCGCGTTCGCTCGCCGGCAGACCGTCGCGCCCCAGGTCCTGCACTTGAACGACACCGTGGCGAGCATGCTCGCGATGCTGCAACGGGTCATCGGCGAGAACGTCCAGCTCAGCTGGCTACCAGGCGCGGGGCTCTGGCCGGTCAACGTCGACCCCGCGCAGATCAGCCAGGTACTGGTCAATCTCTGCGTCAATGCCCGTGACGCCATCGCCAACGTCGGCAAGCTGGTCATCGAGACGGGCAACCGCACGCTCGACGCCGGTTACTGCGCCGCGCACCCCGGCGCCGCGGTGGGCGACTACGTCCGGCTCGCCGTCCGCGACGACGGCAGCGGCATGAGCGACGAGGTGCTCGCGCACCTCTTCGAGCCCTTCTTCACGACCAAGGAGGTCGGCAAGGGCACGGGCCTCGGCCTCGCCACGGTGTACGGCATCGTCGAGCAGAACCGCGGCTTCATCGACGTGCGCTCGGAGCGAGGGGCGGGGACGACCTTCACGATCTACCTGCCGCGCCATGCGATCAGCGCCCAGACGCCACGGCCGTCTACGGTGGCGGCGACCCGCTCGCCCGGCCGCGGCACCATCCTCCTGGTCGAGGACGAGGAGGCCGTCCTGAAGCTCACGCAGTTGATGCTGGAGGGGCTTGGCTACACCGTCATCGTGGCGCGTGCCCCGGGCGAGGCGCTGCGCCTGGCCTGGGAGCACTCCGGCAAGATCGACCTGCTGATGACCGACGTCGTCATGCCCGAGATGAACGGCCGAGACCTCGCCGAGAAGATCTCGTCGCTCCACCCGAACACGAGGTGCCTCTTCATGTCGGGCTACACCGCCGACGTGATTGCGTACCACGGCGTCCTCGACGAGGGGGTGCAGTTCCTCCAGAAGCCCTTCTCGACGGCGGAGCTGGCCGACAAGCTGCGCGAGGCGCTCGGACCGATCCCCGACGGTGGCGGCGTGTCGGCGCGCGTGCCGCGCGCGTGAGCGGCGACGACGCCCGCTCGGCCGCGACGCGCGACGGTCAGCGAACGACCGCGCGCAGCGTTCGAAGAATGATGGCCAGATCGGTCGTGAACGAGCGCGTCTCGAGGTAGCGGAAGTAGAGCTCGATCTTGGCCGGGAGCACCTCGGTCACGTACGTCTGCTCGGGATCGTCCGCCCGGGCGAGGAGCTCCTCCTCGTTGCGGTAGGCGATGGCGGCGAGGTCGGTGATGCCGGGGCGCACCGTCAGGATCTTCGCGTACGCCTCGGGGAAGCGATCGACGTAGCGCGAGACCTCGGGGCGCGGCCCGACGAGGCTCATGTCGCCGCGCACGACGTTGAGCAGCTGCGGCAGCTCGTCGAGCTTGTACTTGCGCAGCACCCGCCCGGCCGACGTGATGCGCGCGTCGCCGGTCGACGTGACGGCGGCCCCCTTCGCGCCGTGCGTCATCGAGCGGAACTTGAGCAGCTCGAAGGGCCGTCCGCCGCGACCGACGCGCGATTGGCGGAACAGCGCGGGGCCCGGTGAGCTCAGCTTGACGGCTACGGCGCAGGCGGCGAGCACGGGGCTCAGCGCGAGCAATCCGGACGCCGAGGCGGCGACGTCGAAGGCCCGCTTAGCGGCCGGGTAGATCGAGCTCATACTCATTGAGGACGCGCCCCTCGCGCGTCACGATCTCGCGGGCCACGACGAACCCGAGCGAGCGGTAGAAGGCATTGGCGCGGGCATTGCCCACCTTGTCGGTGGTGAGGTCGACCTTGCGGGCGCCGCGGCGCGCCGCCTCGTCGCGAAAGGCGAGCACGAGCGCCCTGCCACCCCCGCTGCCCTGCGCGTCGGGGCGAACCGCCAGGCTCATGAGCGTGGCGGTGCCGTCGCCTCGGGCAGCCTGGCTGGGCTTGAGCAGGGCGCGCGCCACCCGCAGCGCCGACGAGGGGCGGCGCAGCACCCGGGGTGCCGCCGCGAGCGCGAAGGCGACCAGGCGGCGGCGCAGCAGCGCCTTGAAGAAGCGCCCCGGTTGCACGCTGCCCATGACGAGGCCGGCCAGCGACCCGTCGAGGTCGGCCACCAGCGCGATCTCGCCGAGGGCGATGGCCTCTCCGTAGAAGAGCGCGAGGAAGCGCGGGCCGAGGAAGCTGAGGAAGAAGTCCGGGAACGCCGCGAGGTGGACCTCGACGGCGCGCGAGACGTCCGCGCTGGCCATCGGCCGCACCACCGGGCCGACACGCCGAGGCGACCTGCCCGGCGGGGGCGAGGCGGGTGCGTCAGGCGCCACGGCCCGTCGCCCCGAGCGGAGAGCCGCGCCGCCCGAAGGGGGCCTGTGCGGTCCGGCAATCGTCCAATGTGCGCAACCTCGCCGCGTTTCTACGTCGCCAGACCGGGCCGGTCAACCCGGCCGCGACGCGGGAGGCCGCGCGGGCGCCGCAGGCCGGCGGCTGCGCGCAGCCGGTGCCGGCGCAGAGCCGATGGGGCCTTTCGCCCACCGCGTGGCGCGGCTATGGCGCAGCCTGCGTGTCCGCCTCGGGAGCGCCCGCGCTCCGGCGGCCAAACCGACACGCGCACCCGGCGTCCCAGTGACGCCTTTGGGAGACAATCCAGATGATCGCAACGCGCTCGCTCTTGGTCCTCGCGATGTCCTCAATCGGCGTCGCCGCGTGCAGCAGCTCGACGGCCGAGCCCGCGGGCGCCGCAGTCGTGGCCGACGCGGGCGCCGAGACCTCCGTCGGGCCCGACACGACCATCGTCGGGAGCTGCTCGATGGCATTGGGGGGTACGATGTACGCGTGCACGCAGTGGTCGCAGGCGATCGCCGCCGGGGCGGCCGCTGCGTTCTGCCCTGCCAACGCGGGTGTGACCGTCAGCACCTCGGCCTCCCCCTGCGCGGCGCCGGGCGCCGGCGGCGGGACTTGCACCTTCTCCTTCGCCGCCTCGGGCGCGTCGTACCTGCGGGTCACGGTGCTGTACCCGAGCTACCCCGGCGGCATGGCGGGGCAGAAGGCTGCTTGCGAGGCCACCGCGACGGCGGAGGCCACGGCGGTCTGGACCGACGGCTGAGCCTTCGCGTGGGGCGCGGACGCCCGGCGGCCCTCGCGGC
>CAITLX010000645.1 GCA_903893335.1 uncultured delta proteobacterium
CCAGACCGGCAAGCAGGGCGTCTGCACCGACGGCATCATGAAGTGCAGCAACGGCACCGTGAAGTGCGTGCAGACCACGCCGGCCACCACCGAGATCTGCGACGGCCTCGACAACGACTGCGACGGCGTCGTCGATCAGGCCTACCCCGAGCAGGGCGTGTCTTGCTCGACGCCGCTCAAGGGCATCTGCAAGGCCGGCACGAAGACGTGCGTCGGCGGCACCATCTCGTGCGTGCCCAACTTCCAGCCGGGCGATCAGCCCGAGGTCTGCAACGGCCAGGACGACAACTGCGACGGCCAGATCGACGAGGGCAACCCCGGCGGCGGCGCTGGCTGCCTGGTGGCAGCGTGGGCCGCGTACCCCGGCTCCGAGTGCGCCAAGGGCATCACGTCGTGCGACGCGGGCCAGACCAAGTGCAACCAGGTCAACCAGCCCGCCAGCGAGGTCTGTGACGGCCTCGACAACGACTGCAACGGGCAGATCGACAACGGCATCGACGGCAAGGCGTGCGACACCGGCGTGCCGGGCGTCTGCGCGGCGGGCCACCAGCGCTGCGACAGCTCCGTCTCGCCGCCTGCGTTGCGGTGCGACCAGATCGCGACGCCGTCGGCCGAGCAGTGCGACGGCATCGACAACGACTGCAACGGGCTCGCCGACGACGCGGACCCGAACACGATGTGCCCGTCGGCGAACTTCGTGACGGGCTGGGCGTGCTCGGCGAGCAACTGCACCATCGCCACGTGCAGCACGGGCCACGCGGACATCGACCTCGTCGCGAGCGACGGGTGCGAGTGCGCCAGCTCGTTCTACTCGACCTCGTGCGGCTCGCCGACGAGCGTGAGCGTCGCGTGGCTGCAGACGGTGGACAAGACCGGCGTGCTCGCGCGCGGCGCCACGACCGAGGCGTGGTTCGCGCCCTCGTACACGGGCTACCCCGACTCGAACGTCAACCCTGCGAGCGGCACGACGGTCCACCTCTCCGCGCAGCTCGCCGACGATGGCGGCGGCACCTACGCGATGGACGTCTTCCAGGGCAACAGCTGCGGCACGCACGCGACCTGCAACGACAACGGCAGCTCGGTCAACGCATCGCAGTGGGAGTTCAAGGCGGCCCACGACGGCGTGTGCGACAACTGGAGCAAGTGCTCCAACGCCGACGCGCTCACCCCCGCGATGATCCGCGTCCGCATCTACCGCAAGAGCGGGTCGCCGCCGAGCTGCACCGAGTACAAGGTGCGCTTCACCAACAGCAACCTGTAGGGCTCGCTCCCGAGGTCGACGCGCCCGCGTCGCGCGAGCCCCTTCGGGCCGCGCCCGGGCGCGTCGAAGCACTCCCTTCGTACGAGGCGGGGGTATTTTACGCGTGCTACGTTGAGAGGATTCCGATGGCCCAGCCTGCACCGATTTCAGCGTCCCCCGTCCACCTGAAGCTGCCGCTCGCCCTGTACCCGGCCGACGCGCTGCTCGGCGCGGCCTACGTGCTGCTCGACCGCTGCTTCGTCTACCTCGACGAGCCCGAGACGGGGCGCGCGACGGTGACGCTGCGCGCCAAGCCCGGCGCGGCCTCGACCGACGTCGCCGGCGAGTTCCTCAACGAGGCGCTCGCGCAGTCGTGGCGCCGCGCCATCCTCGCGGACAACCGCGCCTCCATCGAGATGATCTCGGCGCGCGCCGTGAGCGGAGCGGCCGGCCCTCCGGGCCTCGACGATCTGCTGGCGATGGAGACGAGCGATCAGTCGGCGTTCGACGACCCGCTCGGCATCGCGATGAGCTGGGAAGACAAGTACAAGAAGAAGTCCGAAGCCGCGGGCGAGAAGGGGAGCAAGCCGTGATCGAGAGGCGTTTCCGTCCCACGTTCTACGCAGCCGCCGCGGTCGACGCGGCCGCCGCGGTCTACGCCCCCTACGGCACGATCGAGGTCGATCACGCCGGCCCCGCCGTGCGCGTCACGGCCAACGCCGGCATCGACGAGCTCGCGCTCGCCGACGAGCTCGCCAACTACGTCCTCGGCGCCACCGTCGAGGCGCGCGGCGCCGACGCCGAGAGGCCCGCTTGATCGATCTCATCCAGCTCGGCGCGCGCCCCAAGGCCGGCTCGCCGTTCGTCGCGTTCCGCTACCGCGAGGTCGGCGGCGACGTGCTGCTCACCAACATGCTGGGCGACTGGGTGTTCGTCTCGAAGGGCGAGTTCGACGCCATGGCGCGCGGCGAGGTCGGCGACGGCTCGCCGCTCTACAACCGCCTGGTCGAGCGCAATTTCGTGCGCGCCAAGGTCGACGTCGACGAGGCCGCGGCGCGCCTCGCGCGCAAGAAGCGCTTCCTCAACTACGGCCCCAACCTGCACGCGATGGTCGTCACGCTGCGGTGCAACGAGTCGTGCGTCTACTGCCACGCCGCCCGCGCCGAGATGGACCAGGTCGAGACCGACATGACCCCGGAGATCGCCGAGAAGGCGGTCGACCTCGCGCTGCAGACGACGTCCCCCTTCGTCACCATCGAGTTTCAGGGGGGCGAGCCGCTCGTCAATTTCCCCGTCGTCAAGCACATCATCGAGTACGCGACCGCGCGCAACCGCGCGTACGGCAAGGCGCTCGAGTTCACGATGGTCTCCAACCTCGCCCTGATGGACGAGGACAAGCTGCGCTATCTGCTCGACCACAAGGTGCAGATCTGCACCAGCATCGACGGCCCCGAGCACCTGCACAACAAGCAGCGCGTGCTCGCCGGCGGCAATGCCTACCAGGAGTCGGTCAAGTGGATCCGGCGCATCAATGAGGAGTACGAGCGCCTCGGCCTCGACCCCATCCTCTACCACGTCGAGGCGCTGCTCACGACGACGCGCGCGCTCCTGCCGTACCCCAAGCAGGTCGTCGACACCTACGTCGACCTGGGCTGCCGCGCCATCTTCATTCGCCCCGTCGACCCGTTCGGTTGGGCCGAGAAGACCTCGAAGGCGATCGAGTACCCGCGCAGCAGCTACACCGACTTCTACCGCGAGGCGACCGACTACATCCTCGACCTCAACAAGAAGGGCGTGCAGGTCCTCGAGCGCTACGCGGCCATCTTCCTCACGAAGATCATCGGCGACGACGACCCCAACTTCCTCGACGTGCGCTCGCCCGGCGGCGCCGGCATCGGGCAGGTCGCCTACTCGTACGACGGCCGCATCTTCACGAGCGACGAGGGGCGCATGCTCTACGCCACCGGCGATCGCTTCTTCCAGATCGGCGACGTGCGCACCTCGACCTACCGTCAGCTCATGACGCACGAGACGGTGCGCTCGCTCTCGCTCGCGTCCAACCTCCTGGCGCAGCCCGACTGCGTCAACTGCACCTACAACCCCTACTGCGGCATCGTGCCCGAGCACGCGTACCGCACGCAGGGCAGCATCTTCGGCCGCATGCGCGAGAACCAGCTCTGCGAGGTGCACAAGAGCATCCAGGACTACCTCTTCGGCCTGCTGCGCCAGAACGACCCGAGCACCATCGACGTGCTGCGCCGCTGGACGACCGTCCGCGAGCGCACGCACTTCGTCCAGCAGAGCGCGGCGTCCTGAGCCCGCGCGACGCCCTCATCGTTACCTGACAATCCCGCAAGGGGAGCACCACCGGCCCATGGCAGACGCGTCGTTCGAAGTCCTGCAGCCCGAGGCTCAGTCGATCGAGCTCGCCGACGAGCTCAACAAGATCGTCGAGCACGAGGGGGCCGCGCACGAGAAGCGCAACTGGGTCCGGCTCAGCTACGACTGCAACAACCACTGCACGTTCTGCCTCGACACCAACGCGCACGACGGCACGATGCGCAACAACCTGGACATCAAGGTCCAGATCATCGAAGGCCGCAAGAAGGGCGCCGACCGGCTCATCCTCTCGGGGGGCGAGCCGACGATGCACCCCAATTTTCTCGACTTCGTCTTGCTCGGCAAGAAGGCCGGCTACCGCAAGGTCCAGACGGTCACCAACGGGCGCATGTTCTGCTACCCCGATTTCCTCGAGAAGTCGGCCGACAATGGCCTGTCCGAGATCACCTTCTCGCTGCACGGCCACACCGCCAAGCTGCACGACGCGCTCGTCGGCACGCCCGGCGCCTTCGTGCAGGAGACCGCCGGGCTCAAGGCGGCGCTGGCGAGCGAGCGCTTCATCGTCAACATCGACATCGTCATCAACAAGCAGAACGTGAAGCATCTCACCGAGATGCTCGATCTGTTCATCTCGTGGGGCGTGAAGGAGTTCGACCTCCTGCACATCATTCCGTTCGGCAACGCGTGGGGCGACGCCAAGCCGCACCTGTTCTACGATCTCGACGCGCACCACGACGAGCTTCAGCGGGCGTTCGCCTACTCCAAGCGCCCCGACGTGCACATCTGGCTCAACCGCTTTCCGCCGCAGCACGCCGAGAACTACGAGAACCTGATCCAGGATCCGTACAAGCTCAACGACGAGGTCCGCGGTCGCCGCGAGGAGTACGACAAGTACCTCTCCATCGGCCAGAAGCTCAGCTGCCGCGAGCCCGACCGCTGCCAGTACTGCTACCTCGAGGACCTCTGCGACTCGCTCGATGTCGCGCTCGACGCGCGCAAGGCCACCGCGGTCGACGTCATTCGCTACGAGGGGGCGCCGCCGCTCGTCGGCAAGCTCCCGGAGGCCAAGGTCGCCCGCCTCGTCGCGCCGAACCTCGAGGGGGCGCGACCGCTCGCGCAGGCCGCGGTGCCCGACGACATCGAGCTCGAGCTCGCGTCGTGGGACGGCATCGAGCAGGCGCTCGACGCGGGCCGCGTGCTCGGCAAGCGGCTCGTGCGCGCCTGGGCGAGCGACGTCGCGTCGCTCGAGCGGCTCCGCGCCCTGCCCGGCACGTTCGACATCGGCGTGTACTTGACCACCGAGACGGCCCCCGCGCTGCTCGCGCTCGAGGGCTCGCTCGACCGCTTCGTGCTCGGCCAGAAGAACTACGAGCGCGTCACCGACGCGCGCACGAACGACGTCGAGCACGCCGCGTTCTTCGCCAAGCTCGGGCGCCCCGTTCGCACCGAGAACATCCCTCCGTGTCTCGCCGCGGGCGCGCCTCCGAAGCGGCGCCTCGAGATGCTCGACGCCTCGATGCTCGGCGCCGACGCGCGCGTCGACATGAACAAGTTCACGCAGCGCTACGTGCTCGACGGCTTCTACACCAAGAGCATGCGCTGCCGCTCGTGCGTGCACGACGCGTCGTGCCGCGGCGTGCACATCAACTTCGCCCGCGCGCACGGCTACAAGGTCCTCGAGCCCATCGCGGGCTGATCTCGTATCCAGCGCAGCGCGGGCTGACCTCGTATCGCTCCCCTGCGAGGGCTGATCTCGTATCGCGCCCATCGAGGGCTCGAATGAGCCGGGCGCTCAGCCGGGCTTGGGAGCGTCGTCCGAGGCCGGGGCGTCGGCGGGCTTCGCCGCGGGCGCTCCCCCGGCGGGCTCGTCGGGCTTGCGCTCGCGGCGCAGCCCCCAGGCGATGAGCGCAGCGAGCGCGAGCAGGCCGACCGCTCCGCCGATGCGGATGCCGGGGCCCGAGCGCGGCGACGCCGCCGCGGACTTGGCGGGCGTGCCCCACACGGTCGCCGCGTCGACCGACGCGAACGCGGCGACGAGCGAGTCGTGCACGGGCGCGGGGAGCGCGGCGCCGTCGAGGATGCAGAAGGGCCCCGCGAGGTCGGCCTTCGGGCAATCGGGCGGCGGATCGACCAGTCGCAGATCGACGCAGCGCGAGCCCCCCTCTGCGCAGAGCCGCAGCTTGACCATCTCGTGGTCGATGGCGGCGTCGTCGAAGTGCCAGCCGGCGCCGATGCGCCCGAGGGCGGCCGAGATCGGCGGCTGGGCCGACGGCGGCAGGACGCGCGCGGCGGCGGCGGAGCCTGCGACCAGGGTCGCGGCCACGAGCAGCGAGAGGCCGAGCGACCGAGCGGAGCGGTGGGCCTGGCCGGGGTGAGGCTCGCGGGGGTGGGGCGCCAACATGGGCGCGACGCTACCACGCGCCGCGGACGGGTCGCCACAGCCGCCGGTCGGGCGTCTGCTGGCGCTGGCGAGGTTGACGAGGGGCGCACGTCGCGTGACACTTGCTGACCCCAATGTCGGACTTCGAGCACCCTGCCGTCGCGAAGCTGGACGACGGATCCCTGTCGCTGTCGTTCGCGGACGACCTGTACCCGGTCGACGCGGTGTACGGCGCCGCGTTCATCTTCATCAAGCGCTTCTACGTGCGCCTCGACCGGCAGGGGGGCAAGACCGAGGTCGTGCTCAGCCCCAAGGGGGGCGCCGCCTTCGAGGCCGCCGACATCGCGCGCGAGTTCGAGAGCGAGGCGATCGGCCTGGCCTGGCGCCGCCAGCTCGTCGACGACAGCCGCGAGCTCGAGACGGCGATCATGACGCGCGCGTTCGGCGCGACCTCGGGGCCCGCCGGCCTCGACGACCTGCTCGGCGCGGGCGCCGCCGACGCGGCGTTCGACGACCCGCTCGGCATCGCGATGAGCTGGGAAGACAAGCACAAGAAGCCGGCCGCCGATGCGCCGGCCGAGCCCGACGCCGCGGCGAAGAAGCCCTAGTCGAGCGCGGCGGCGAAGAAGGCCTGATCTCGAGCGCGGCGGCGAAGAGGGCTCGGTTCCGGATCGGTCCGCGTCGCTTCGGCGCGCGACGGCGCGGGGTGTCGCGCTAGACTCGCGGCGCCATGAGCTACCGCGCTGAATTCCGCTGCTTCGCCGGGTGCGACGTCTCGTTTCCGCTGACGCGCCCCATCTACCGGTGCCCCAAGTGCAACGGGTTGCTCGAGGTCGCGCACGACGTCGACGCGCTGAAGGACCGCAGCGCCGCGGCGTGGATGAAGCTGTTCGACGACCGCTACAAGCGCACGCTGTGGCCCTACGGCTCGGGCGTCTGGGGCAAGCGCGAGTGGGTCTCGCCCGACGTGCAGGACGACGAGATCGTCTCGATGGACGAGGGGGGCACCAACCTCTTCTGGGCCGAGCGCTACGGTCGCGGGCTCGGGCTCACCGACCTCTGGGTGAAGATGTGCGGCAACAGCCACACCGGGTCGTTCAAGGACCTCGGCATGACCGTGCTCGTGTCGGTCGTGCGCAAGGCCGTGCGCGAGGGGCTCAAGGTGCGCGCGATCGCGTGCGCGTCGACGGGCGACACCTCGGCGTCGCTCGCGGCCTACGGCGCGGCCGCGGGCCTGCCCGTCGTGGTGCTGCTGCCGCGCGGCAAGGTCTCGACCGCTCAGCTCGTGCAGCCGCTCGCCAACGGCGCGCTCGTGCTCGCGCTCGACACCGACTTCGACGGCTGCATGACCATCGTGCAGCGGCTCGCCGACGAGGGCGTGGTCTACCTCGCCAACTCGATGAACGCGCTGCGCCTCGAGGGGCAGAAGACGGTCGGCATCGAGATCTGCCAGCAGTTCGACTGGCAGGTGCCCGACTGGATCGTGCTGCCCAGCGGCAACCTGGGCAACGCCGCGGCGCTGCACGCCGGCTTCCGCATGCTCAAGGACCTCGGCGTCATCGCGCGCTACCCGCGGCTCGCGGTCGCGCAGGCTGCCGCCGCCAACCCGCTGTACCTCGCGTGGACGGCGGGCAAGCGCGAGGTCGCGCCCGTCAAGGCGCAGGAGACGCTGGCGACCGCGATCCAGATCGGCAACCCGGTCAGCGCGCCGAGGGCCATGCGCGCGCTCGAGGCGATGAACGGCGTCGTCGAGCAGGCGACCGAGGAGGAGCTCTGCGAGGCTGCCGCGCGCGCCGACCGCTCGGGCATGTACGCGTGCCCGCACACCGCCGTCGCGCTCGCCGTGCTCGAGAAGCTCGTCGCGCGCGGAGTCATCGCGCGCGACGCGCGCACCGTCGTCGTGTCGACGGCGAGCGGGCTCAAGTTCACCGAGTTCAAGGTCGGCTACCACGAGCGGCGCATCGCCGACGCGAGCTGCTCGCAGGCCAACCCGCCGGTCCACCTCGCGGCCGACTACGGCGCGGTCGTCGACGCCATCGACCGGCGCCACCGCGCGGGCTGAGGCGCTAGCCCTGCGGAGGGGTGGTGACGCCGGCGCGCACGCCGAGCGTCGCCGCCGTCGCGTCGATCGCGATCCAGGCCTCGGCCGCGAGGCGCCGGAGCGCGGCCACGTGCCCCTCGAGGCGCGCGCGCACGTCGGCGATCTGCCGGTCGAGCTCCTCGCTCTTCTCGGTGAGCCGACCGCGGAGCTGATCGATCTGCCCGGCG
>CAITLX010000646.1 GCA_903893335.1 uncultured delta proteobacterium
CGGGAGCCTCGGAGCCCTCGACCGCGAGCGCGACCAAGCGACGCGTGACGTGGCCGCGCATCTCGAGGCGGCAGACGACCTCCTGGCCGAGGTAGCAACCCTTCTGGAAGCTCACCGCGCGCTTCTCGAGGCCGGCCTCCTGCGGGTAGTGCTCGGTGCCGAAGTCCACGCCGAAGCGCGGCACCTTGCGCGCGACGCGCAGCGCGTCCCACGCGGCGGCGTCGCCCACGCGCACGCCCGGCTGCGCCGCCAGGGTGGCGAGGCACGCGCCGAGCGCGTCGTGCGCGACGACCAGCACCGCGCCGCCCAGCCCGGTCGCGTCGTGCTCGCCGGCGAAGCCTCCGTGCGCCGCGGCGGCACCGCGCGCGGCCTCGGCTGCCCCGCCGCCGTGCAGGTGGAGCCACGCGTACGCGGCCGACGCGTCGTCGTGCGTCGCGTCTTCCATCACGAGGTAGCGCTCGAAGTGCTCGCGCAGCACCGCCACGCGATCGCGGGGCAGGCCCACGAGCAGCCGCTCGCCGGCGGAGACGATCCACACGTCGGCGAGGATGCGCCCGAGCTTCGTCACGGCGACGCCGTACGCCGCCGTGCGCGCGGACACCTGCGCGACGTCGCACGTCAGCAGCGCGTTGAGCCACGAGGCGCGGTCGGCGCCGCCTACCGCGACCGTCCCGAGCGTGTCGTCGACGAACGCGACCGCGCCCGCGCGCGCGAGGGCCTCCCACGTCTCGGCCAGGCTCGGCTCGCTCATCTGCCCAAGGTGCTGCACCCGCGTCCCCGGGACAAGGGCGCGGGCGAAAAGGAGGCGAGGCGCGCGCTCGCGGCTGACGTAAGATGCTCGGCGCCATGCGTCCTCTCCTCTGGGCCCTCGCGCTCACCGCCTCCTTGCTCTCGGGTTGCACGGTCAAGCTCGGCGAAGACGCCGACGCTGGCGCCGGAGACCTCGACGCCGCCGGAGGCGCGGGCGGCGACGACGCCGGCGCCGACGCAGCGGGCGACGCTGCCGACGACGGAGCCGACGCGCTCGGGCCGTGTGGCGACGTGCCCGTCACGGGGCGCTGCAAGGGCGCGACGACCATCGAGGCGTGCTTCATCCCCGAGTACGGCGCGCCGGGCAGCGCCGTCGCTCCGCCTCGCGTGACGACGCGCACCTGCCTCGCCGACACGACCTGCGTCGACGCCGAAGACGGCGCGCACTGCGTGACGTCGGGGACGTGCCAGGAGGGCGAGAGCCTCTGCAAGACGGCCAACTCGGTGCAGATCTGCACCGGCGGCGCGTGGGTCGAGACCACCTGCGGCAGCGCGCTCTGCAAGCAGAAGCCAGGCTTCGGCGCCGTGTGCGGCTTCGACTCGCCGAGCGGCTCGGGCCCGGTGCTGCGCGGCCGCCTCCAGTACGAGCGCCGCAGGCCCAAGCCCGACCTCACCGGCTTCGGCGACGTCTCGCTCGACGACGCGCGCGGCGTGGTCGTCACCGTCTACGACGGCAGCACCTTCCTCGGCGCCGGCACCACCGACCCGGCCGACGGCACGTTCGCCGTCGAGCTGTCGCAGGCCGCGACCGACACGACCTTCGCCTACTTCTTCCCCATGCTCTTCGACGAGCAGGGGCGCATCCTGCTCGCGGTCGCGAAGTGGGGCGCGAACGCGACGCCCGACGACCTCGACGCCTCGGAGTACTGGACGTTCGGCGCGCAGCTCGCCGCGGGGCAGACGGACATCGGCACGCAGGTCGTCAGCGAGGCCGCGGGCTCGGGGGCGCTGCACATCTTCGAGTGGATGCTCTACGGCATCACGCAGGCGCGCGCGCTCGAGCCGAGCGTGAAGCCGCAGTCGCTGCTCGCGCTCTGGGCGCCCGACGCCGTGTTCGGCTGCGGCAACGGCCCGCAGAACGGCACGGCGTGCTTCTACAACAACGCGGCCTCCGGCGGCGGCGTCAACGTCGCCTACACCGGCGGCATGGACCACTTCGACAGCGCCATCGCGGTGCCGGGCACGACGGCGTCGCCCAAGCACTGGTCGACCAGCGTGCTGCTGCACGAGCTCGGGCACTGGGTGATGGACACCTACTCGCGCGCCCCCGGCGTCGGCGGCGCCCACACGCTCACCGACGTCGAGGCCCCGAGCATGGCGTGGAGCGAGGGCTACGCGACGTTCCACGGTCAGTCGACCTACGGCGCCGGCCTCTACTTCACCAAGTCGACGGGCACGTCGTGGTGGTTCGACATCGACAAGTTCGACAGCTCGAGCGCGGTCTCCATCCCCACGCCCAACCCCGCGGGCCCGCTCGACCAGCACATCGGCGAGGTGTTCGTCGCGTCGTCCATGTGGCACCTCTGGAGCGACGCGAGCGTCGAGCAGAGCACCACCTGGGAGAGCGTGAGCGTGCCCACGCAGCGCGTGTGGGACGCCCTCTCGTCGGCGCACCTCACCTCGAAGGCGAAGTACGGCCGCGGCTTCCCCGGGCCCGACCTGGTCGACTGGCTC
>CAITLX010000647.1 GCA_903893335.1 uncultured delta proteobacterium
CCCTCCGACGGCGGCGCGGGGGAGGGGGCCGCCTCCGCTTCGCCTGCGACCTCGCTGGCCGCAGGCGCCGACGCGGCAGGCGACGCGCTGCCCGCGCTCGCCGACGGCCCCCGGCTCGCGACCATCGGCCTGCAAGTGCCGATCTACGAGCGCCCCACCGTGCTGGCCCGCAAGCTCGGCTACCTGCGCATCGGGGCCATCGTCGGGCGCGACGAGCGCCCCGTCTCGACCGAGGCCTGCCCGGGGGGCTGGTACCGCGTGCACCCGCGCGGCTTCATCTGCGTCGGCGACGACGCGTCGCTCGACCCGGTGCACCCCATCGCGCGGGCGGCCTCGGTGCGCCCCCGGCTCGACCGCGCGATGCCCTACGCGTACGGCTTCGTGCGCGCCGTGGCGCCGCTCTACCTGCGCGTCCCGAGCGAGCGCGAGCAGCTCGCCGCCGAGTTCAAGCTCAAGGAGCACCTCGACTGGTGGCGCCAGAGCGGCCTCGAGGCCAACCGCGTCATCGTCGGGGCCAACGACGTGCCCATCGACGCGCGCGGCGTCCCCATCGCCGGGGCGCCCGCGCCCGCGCGCCTCTCGACCTCGCTCTCGCAGGGCGAGCTGTTCGGCGGCGAGACCGACCACGACCCCATCCCGTTCTGGCTCGAGGGCGGCCGCAAGATCGCGAACGTGTCCGGCTTCCAGGTGCCCCCCTTCGCGGTCTTCGCCAACCGCGTGCGGCGCCACACCGGCCTCGCGTTCGTCGGCTCGTTCGCAGCCGGCCCCGAGGCGTTCGAGCGCCGCTTCGCCGTCACCATCGACCTTCGCCTGGTGCCCATCACCAAGGTCAAGCCCGACACCGGCTCGGCGTTCCACGGCCTCGAGATCGACGACCCGGCGAAGCTGCCGTTCGCGTTCGTCCGCGCGCCCTGCGCCGAGGCCAAGCGCGCCGCGTGCATCCACGTCTACCGCGTCGGTGACGAGTCGGCGCGCGAGACCGACGCCACGCTCGCCTGGCGCTCGATCGTCCCGCTCTCGGGCAAGAGCAAGCGCGCCGGGGGCTCGCTCTACCGCGAGACGCGCGACGGCCGCTGGCTCAAGGCGAGCGAGCTCGGCGTCGTCGAGGCGCCCGCCGAGCCGCCGCCTGCGGCCAAGGCGGGCCAGAAGTGGATCGACATCTCGATCGACAACGAGACGCTCGTGCTCTGGGAGGGCCAGAAGCCGGTCTACGCCACGCTCGTCTCGGCCGGCCAGGACGGCATGAAGGACCCGAAGACGACCAAGTCCACCGTCCGCGGCGTCTTCCACATCCGCCAGAAGCACGTCACGACGACGATGGACTCGAACGAGCGCTCCGCAGCCGGCGGCGGCCCCGCGCCTGCGGCCGAGCGCGACGAGCCCGCGCGTGGCGGGCGCGGCGACGACGACGCGCGCCCGGCCGGCAAGGGGCGCGACAAGGCGCCGGCCGAGCCCAGGGACGACCACCCCGAGGGGTACGGCCGGACGGTCCGACGCGGCCAGGGCTCGTTCGAGCTTCGTGACGTGCCCTGGGTCGAGTACTTCGACGCCGGCTACGCCCTGCACACGGCCTACTGGCACGACGTGTTCGGCGTCGCGCGCAGCCACGGCTGCGTCAACCTCGCGCCCGTCGACGCCCACCGCGTCTTCTTCTGGACCGACCCCCCGGTTCCCGAGGGGTGGCACGGGGTGACGGCCGGCGGCGACGCGGGCGAGGGGACCACGGTCTCCATTCACAAGTGACGCAACGCGGCCACGCGTTGCGTAGGCCGTGACGCGGAGAGCAGGGGTCCTACGCGGCGCGGGCGTACCACGCGCCCCGGGGCGGCGGGTGCACGCCCGGCACCGGCGCCCGAAACCGCCTGGAAGGTCCATGGGTTGCCGGCGACCTCGCAGAAACGACGAAAAGCGGCCGATCGCTGGCCGGAAACTTGCGTAGATGGTTGGGCGGACGGCACGATTCGGTCACGGTCCGCCATGCACGCACCACCTACGATCCTCCGCGCAACCCTCGCCACCCTGGCCCTCTTCGCCCTCTCGGGCGGGGCGCTGGCCTGCACCGTCGCCGAGGCCTCGCCGCTCGCGTCCGAGGGGCGCGCTCCCTGGCTCGCCGACGACGACGCGCCCGATGCGTCCGTGGCCTCTCCCGACGCCACGGCGGCCGACCCCGCGCTCGTCGAACCGGCCGCTGCGGCTGCGCCGGTCGAGGCCCCGCCGGCCCCCGCGGCCTGCCCCGCGGGCATGGCGCTCGTCGAGGGGGACTACTGCCCGAACGTGCGCCAGGACTGCAAGCGCTGGCTCGAGGACCCGGCGAAGTTCTCGTACGCCCGCTGCGCCGAGTTCGAG
>CAITLX010000648.1 GCA_903893335.1 uncultured delta proteobacterium
CGACGTCGACGGCGAGACGCCGGGCAAGCTCCCGATCCGCGCGACGATCTTGCCGGGCGCGCTCTCGCTGCGCGCCTGAGCCCGAGCCCGACCCCCAAGCGTGGGCCTGTGCGCGCGCCGACGCTCAGCGCGACGCGGTCGCGGCGCTCGCGTCGACCAGCCAGAAGCGCCCGCGGTGCGAGAGCAGGCGCGCGTCGCCGGCGCGCTCGCCGAACGTGACGAGGCGCGGATCGTCGGCCGGGTGGTCGTCGGGCGTGCGCACGAGCACCGTCGGGAACCAGCGCGCGTAGTCGCTGTCGACGTCGTACTTGCGCGCGTCCCACTCGAGCCCGCCCGCGACCTGCGGCGGCCGCGCCTCGGGGCGGTAGTGCACCGGCATCGACTCGAACTTGAGGAACGAGTAGCCGATGAGCCCGCGACGGCGCGCCTGGTAGTACGCGAGCAGGTGCACCCAGCTCTCGCGCAGCACGACGGGCTCGCCGCGCGTCGACCAGGTGACGGCGACGACGCGCGCGCCCTCGGGGATGTCGTCGAGGATGGCGTCGGCGTCGCGCTGGTCGGGCAGGTGCGCGAGGTGCCACGCGGTGTTGAGCCCCGCCGCGAGCGCGAGCGCCGCCGCGATCGGCCGCACGCGCCGCAGCGTCGCTTCGCCCACGAGCGGCGCCGCCGCGACGGCGAACACGAGCGCCCAGGTGGGGAAGCGCTCGAAGATGAACCAGGTCGCGATGAAGACCTTGGGCACCACGCAGTACAGCGCGGCCCATGTGACCGCGAGCGCGCCCAGGACGACGTGCGCCCCCGCGCGCCGCTCGCGCGCCTGGTAGAGCGCGACGAGGGCCACGAGCGCCGCCGCGAGGATCGCCTGGTCGGTGTAGTCGCTGAAGTTGCCGACGGCGAAGGCGGTCGCGTGCAGCAGCTTGTACCAGAGCGGGTCGTCGAGGCCGTCGTCCCAGCCCTCCCAGTTGGCGTGCGACGAGCGCCGGTTGTGCACGAAGACGGTGATGCACCAGACGAACGCCGGCCAGAGCGGCCACGGGGCGCGCAGCAGCCCGCGCAGGCGCGCGCCCCACGTCGCCCCGAGCGACGACCAGCTCGCGAGCGCGGCGACGCCGACGCACACGCACAGGCAGAGCGTCACCAGCACGTGCGAGTACGCGAGCACGAACGCGACCGCCGCGAGCCGCGGCAGCATCCCGGGCTCGCCCCGCCACCAGCGCAGCCACCAGCCGAACGCGAGCAGCGCGATCGGCACGCTCACGAAGTAGTTCGCGAAGCCCCAGCCCACCGCGAAGCTGAAGGTGATGGGCAGCACGAGCAGCGCGTACCAGCGCGGCCTGCCCGCGATGCGGCAGAGCTCGAGCGCCGCGAGGCCCAGCAGCGGCGGGTAGAGCGAGATGACGAGCTTGCCGGCCGTCTCGGGCGACACGAGGAACGACAGCGCCGCGACCAGCAGGTGGAACCCGCCGTTGTAGGTCACGAGGTCGACCTCGAAGAGGGCGCGCTCGGGCGACGCCGGGTCGGCGAGGCGCCGGAGCATCGCGGCGACCGCGACGTGCTGCGGGTAGTCGATGAGCGGCGGGAAGCGCGCGAGCCAGAACGCCGCCATGAACGCCGCTACCGCCGACCAGAAGGCCACGGTCAACGCGCGCGTCTCGAGGCGGAAGAGGTCGCGCACCGTCGTGCCTCGTCAGCCGGCCGCGCGAGGCGACGGCGCGCCCGGGCGCTCGAACAGCAGCCACTTGTAGTCGGCGAGGGGCTCGAGCGACGGCGCGAGGTCGAGCAGTCGCTCGCCCGCGTCGAACGCGGGGCCGACGAGCGCGTCGGGCAGATCGCGCCACGCGAGCGCGAGCCGAGCGGGGACGAAGCCCATGCCGCCGCGACGCGCGAGCACGAGCCCGGCGCGCGCCGCGTGCTCGATCCAGGCCTCGACGCCGAGCGGCAGGATGCGCCGCAGCAGGCGCGAGCGGTGGATGGGCTCGAGCAGCAGGAGGCGGCCGCCGGGGCGCGTGATCGACACGAGGTGCGCGAGCGCGCGGTCGAACGTGGGCACGTCGGCGCAGGCCATCGCCAGGCACGAGATGGTGAAGACGAGATCGAACGCGCCGACGAGCGCGTCGGGCGGGGGCTCGAGCACGTTCCAGGTGCGGTAGTCGACGGCGAGGCCCGCCGCGCGGGTCTCGCGCTCGGCCGCCGCGAGCGTCTCGGGGGCGAAGTCGAGCCCGGTGACGCGCGCGCCGCGCGCCGCGAAGTGGCGCGAGAGGCGGCCGGTGCCGCACGCGACGTCGGCGACGCGCTTGCCGTCGACGTCGCCGAGCACCGAGTCGACGATGGTGCGCTGACGCGCGTCCCAGTGGCGGTTGTACGTGTTGCTCGGCCAGATGCTGCGCGCGAGCCCCTCGTACGACGCGGCCTTCATGTCCCAGTAGCGGGGCGAGTCGTAGAGCCCCTGCTTGCTCATGCGGTCGGCGAGCAGCTGGCGGAACGTGCGCCCGGCCTTCGCGCTCACGTCGGCTCCGTGACGATGCGGATGGCCGCCGCCGCGCGCGAGGCGTTCGCCGCGGCGTCGTCGCGATCGAGCCCGTGGGCGAGCACGTGGCCCGCGCGCTTCGAGCCGTCGGTCAGCGGGTGCACCGTGCCGCCGACCGGCACCCAGACCTCGGCGCCCGCGATGCCGGGCATCGCGCGCGCGGCCTCGAGGCCCTCGATGCCGACGACGCGCCCCGGCGTGCCGATGAGGAACTTGCCGATGGCGCCGCCGTGCGGCGCGCTCTCGGCGTCGGCGGCCTCCCAGTCGTCGCGCGCCATCGCGACGCCGAGGATCTTGCGGAAGAGCGACGTGCCGGACGCGAGCCACGCCACGTCGGGGTCGAGGCCACCGCCGAGGCGGTGCGCCGTCTCGACGATGAACGCCCCCTTGGGGCCGACGCGCATCTGCGTGTACGAAGGCCCCCGCACGATGCCGAGCGCGCGCGCGCCGAGCACGGCCGCGTCGACGACCTTCGCCTCGGTCGCCGCGTCGAGGCCCGATGGAAACCACTCGGCGAAGGTGATGCCGGGCGGGTCGGGGTACTCGGTGATGACGCGCTCGGTGACGCTGTAGACGCGCGTCTCGCCGGCGCGCGTGTAGGCGTTGACGCTGAACTCGCGCCCCTCGAGGAAGCCCTCGACCATGACGACGCCCGTGCTCGACGCCGCCTGCGCCGCGGCGAACGACGGCGCGAGCTCGGCGTCGTGCTCGACCTTGGCGACGCCGCGCTGCCCCCAGCCGCGCGACGGCTTCACGATGAGCGGCAGTCCGTGCTCCGCGCGGAAGCGGGCGAGCTCATCGAGCGTCGTCGCCGCGACGAACACGGGCACGGGCGCGCCGCCGGCCAGGTACGCCGCCCGCATGAGATCCTTGGACTGGCAGCGGTCGATCGTCGCGACGTCGGCGTAGAACGGCAGGCCGAGCCGCTCGGCGGCGCGCGCCGTCGTGGCGACCGCGACCTCGGAGCCGCACGACGCGATGCCCGTCGCGCCGCTCGCGCGAACGGCCGCCGCGATCGCCTCGGGCTCGCCCGTCGAGGCGCGCACGAACGTGTCGCACTCGCGCACGCCGATGGCCCCGGGGTTGAGGTCGGCGCCGACGACCTCGAGGCCGAGCGCGCGCGCGTAGCGCAGGAGGCCGAGCTGCGGCGCGCCGCACCCGACGATGAGCACCCTGCCCTCACCCATCGAAGCCGACCTCCTCGGCCACGACGTAGAGCGGGCGCCCCTGGGCCTGGATGAAGATGCGCCCGACGTACTCGCCGATGACGCTGAGCGCGATGAGCTGCAGGCCGCCGAGGATGACGATGGCCGCGAAGAGGCTCGTGTAGCCCATCGCGATGTCGACCCCGAGCAGCTTCTGGGCGATGCGGTAGAGGCCGAAGGCGACGCCCGAGAGGGCGACGAGCACGCCGCCCGCGCCGATGATGCGCAGCGGCCGCGTGCTGAAGCCGACCATCAGATCGAACGAGTGGTTGATGAGCTTGGCGAGGTCGTACTTGGTCGTGCCGCTCGCGCGCGCCGCGTGCCCGACCTCGACGGTCGCCGACCGCGCGCCCGACCACACCGCCAGCGCGCTGAAGAATTTCTTCTTCTCGGGCAGCCCGGCGATGAGCCGCGCGGTGCGTCCGTCGATGACGCGGAACGTCGTCACGTCGTCCGGGAGCTCGATGCCGAGCAGCGTGCGCATGCCCCACACCAGCGCGCGCGAGGCGACGACGCGGTGCCAGGGGTCCTTGCGCGCGACGCGCACGCCGTAGACGATCTCGTAGCCCTCGTCGCGCTTGGCCAGCAGCTTGAGCAGCTCCTCGGGCGGATTTTGCAGGTCGCCATCCATCTGCACGACGAAGCGCCCCGACGACCGGAGGATGCCGGCCTGCACCGCGGCCTCCTGGCCGTAGTTGCGCGAGAAGCGGACCATGCGCACGCGCGGGTCGGCCGCGGCGAGCGCGCGAAGGAGCGTCGGCGTCTGGTCGCGGCTGCCGTCGTCGACGAAGACGATCTCGAAGGGCGCGCCCGCGGCCTCGAGCACCGGCACGAGCCGCTCGACGAGCGCGCGCACGTTGCCCTCCTCGTTGAGCACGGGGATGACGACCGAGTGCTCGATGGGGCCGCGCTCGCTCACGGCGCGCCCCCTTGGGCTTCGTCGATCGACGCGCGCAGGGCCTCGACCACCCGCGCCGCCTGCGCGTCGGAGAGCGAGGGGTAGAGCGGCAAGGACAGCGTGCGCTCGCCGATCGACGCCGCGTGCGGCAGCGCGTCGCGAGCGAGGGCGAAGCGCTCGCGGTAGTAGGTGAGCGTGTGCACGGCGCGGTAGTTGACCGCGACGCCGACGCCGCGTCGCCCGAGCCCCGCGAGCACGGCGTCGCGCAGCCGCGCGTCGACGAGCACCGGGAAGAGGTGGTGACCCGAGCGGCCGACGCGCGCCATCGGCGTGACGCGAGGGTCGGACGCCAGCGCGGCCTCGTAGCGCGCGACGACGGCCTCGCGCTGGTCGCGCCGCCGCGCGAGCCCGGGCACCTGCGGAAGCAGCAGGGCCGCCTCGACGTCGGTCATGGCCGCCTTGTAGCCGAGCTCGACCATGTCCCAGTGCGCGTACGGGGCGCCGTGGCGCGCCGCGGCGTCCTTCGTCATGCCGTGCGAGCGCAGCAGCCGCAGGCGCTCGGCCAGCCTCGGGTCGCGCACGGCGACCGCGCCGCCGTCGCCGGAGGTGATCGTCTTGGTGGCGTAGAAGCTGAAGACGGTGGCGTCGCCGAGCTCGGCGGTGCGGACGCCGTCGCGCTCGGCCTCGATCGCGTGCGCGGCGTCCTCGACGAGCGCGACGCCGTGGCGGTCGGCGATGGCCCGCAGCGCGCGCATGTCGGCGAGCTGGCCGTAGAGGTGCACGGCGACGATGGCGCGGGTGCGCGGCGTGATCGCGGCCTCGACGGCGGCGGGATCGATGAGCCCCGTGGCGGGGTCGACGTCGGCGAACACCGGCGTCGCGCCGAGGTGCAGCGCCGCGTTGGGCGTCGCGACGAACGTCATCGGGGTCGTGACGACCTCGTCGCCCGGCCCGACGCCGAGGGCGCGCAGCGCAAGGATGAGCCCGAGGGAACAGCTGGAGACGCCCACGACGTGCGGCGCGCCGAGCCACGCGCCGAACGCGCGCTCGAACTCGGCCACGCGCGGGCCGAGCGTGAGAAACAGGCTGCCGACGGTCTGGGCGACCGACGCCAGCTCGGCGTCGCCCAGCTCGTGGACGTAGAACTCGATGCGGTCGGGCTGCGACATGGCGTGGGCGCTCAGGACAGCACGCGACCGTCCATCGCCACGTCGTTCCAGGTGCGCTCGACCTCCGCGAGGAACATGTACTGCCGCAGCGTGTACCAGCGGCGATCGTCCGGATCGATGGCGCCCGACTGCAAGACCTCGAGGATCTCGTCGATGCCGTCCTCGATGGTGCGGGTGGGCGACCAGTCGAGCACCTCCTTCACGCGCTCGAACGCGACGTTGTAGTCGCGCAGATCGGGGTCGGTCGACGCCATGACGATCTCGGTGCCCGGCACGCGGTCGCGCACGCGGTACGCGAGGTTGACGATGCGCACGTTGTTGGCGGTCGAGCCGATGTTGACCACCTGGCCGGCGACGCGCTCGCGCGGCGCGAGCAGCGTGCGGTGCACCGCCTCGGCGATGTCGCGCACGTGGGCGAACGGGCGCCACTGCTTGCCGCCGCCGTCGACGGTGATCTTGCGCGAGGTGTACGCGTTCTTCGTCATGACGTTGACCGCGAGGTCGAAGCGCATGCGGCGCGAGAGGCCGAACACGGTGGCGAAGCGCAGCGCGGTGACGGTGATGCCCGTGGCGCGCGCGAGCTCGAAGAGGTGCGCCTCGGCGTCGGCCTTGCATCGCGCGTAGAGCGAGACGGGGCGCAGCGGCGAGGCCTCGGAGAGCGCCAGGCCGTCGCCGTGACCGTAGACGCTGCACGACGAAGCGAACACGATCCGCGACGCGCCGGCCGCCTGCGCGAGCCGCGCCACGCGCGCGGAGCCCTCGAGGTTGACGCTGCGGGTGAGCTCCGCGTCCAGCTCGCACGAGGGGTCGTTCGAGATGCCGGCGAGGTCGACCAGCCCCTCGATGCCCTCGAACACGCGCGGGTCGACGCGGCGCACGTCGGCGCGCACCAGGCGGAGGCGCTCGCCGTGCGCGGCGCGCGCGGCGTCGAGCGAGCTCTCGCCGAAGTAGAAGCGGTCGACGACGGTGACGTCGTGGCCAGCCTCGAGCAACACGGGGACGAGGGTCGAGCCGATGTAGCCGGCTCCGCCGGTGACGAGGACGCGCATCGCGCGGCTTCTTACAAGACCCGGGCCCGCGTGGGAACCGGCGAGCCCCCGCCGGGCACCCGGACCGAACGGGTTACCCCCGACGTGCCCGGTTGGCAGGCCCGCGGCGAGGGGAGTATGCTGGTCGCGCCTTGAAACGGGGGGGTGTGCGGCACGGCATCGCGCCGGGCTCTCCCCACGCGGAGGCGAACCCTCGATGCATGCCGTCGTCCACAGGCCGTCCGTCGCACCTGCGTGGGATTTCCCCACCGTGCTGGGGCAGCCGCTCATCGTGCGCCAGGTCGCGTGGCTGCGCGCGGTCGGCTGCACGCGCATCCTCGTCGAGGTGCACGCGGACCCGGCGGGCTTCGCGGTCGCCCGCTGGCTCGGCAGCCACGCGCCCGGAAGCTGCGACGTCGAGCTCGTCACGACCCCGCGCCCCCGCGGGCACGAGCAGGTCGCGCGCCGAGCCGGGCTGGCCGCCGGAACGCCGTACCTCGCGCTGCCCTCCGACGTCCTGGCCGACGCCGACCTCGCGCAGGTGCTCCGGTCGTCACGCGGCGACGGCGCGCGCGTGCTGCTCTGGTCGCCCGCCGGCGCGCGCGCGACGAGCGTGCTCATCCCCGTCGTCGGCCGCGCTCGCGAACCCGCGATCGTCGCCGGCGCGGGCTGGGCCGCCACCCTGCGCTCGCGGCGCGACGCGGTCGCGCTCGCCGACCTCGCCCTGATGGGGCGCCTGCCGCTCGACGGCCCCTGCCCGGTCACGCCGGTCGGCGCGGTCACGTCATCACCGCTCCCGCTCGCGTGGGTGGCTCCCACCGCGCACGTCGCGTCGACCGCCGAGCTGTTCGGGGCGGTCTACGTCGGCCCCGGCGCCTTCGTGGGTCCCGGCGCGCGGGTCGGTCCGAGCGTGCACGTCGGCGCTGGCGCGCGCATCGAGGCCGGAGCGCGCGTCGAGGAGGCGTGGGTCGAGGACGGCGCGACCGTCGAGCCGAGCGCGACGATCCTGCACGCCTCGCACGGACCGCAGGGAGCCGCCTCCCTCGACGACGGCGAGCCGGCGACGTTCGGCGACACGCTGCTGTCGCGCCACAGCACGCCCTCCGCGCCGCGACGCGCGGGCTCACTGCTCGGCCGCGCGTTCGCCTGGCTCGAGCAGCCGGTCAGCGCGCTCGGCGGCCTCGAGACCCGCGACGACGCTTCGCGCCTGCGGCGCGCCTGACGTTTGACGACCGGGCGGCCCCGCACGTCATCGCGTTGACGCGCCGAGCCGCCGCGGCGCGGCCCAGACGCGAAACGCCGGGAGAGTTGCCCAAGCTCCGCGCTGGCAAGTTTCCTGCAAAAGCGTCGGCGAAGAGACCGCTCCCCTCCCGCCCGGGGGGTGAGCCCGTTGCCCTGGCAGAGCGCGCGTCGCGCTCGTCCGGACCTTCGCGAGGCCCCCGATGTCCGAGTCGCTCAAGCCCATCCACCACCACAACCCCGAAGCGATGGACGACGACCAGCTCCGCGCCGAGGCGCGCATTTTCCTGGCCAAGTCCCCTCCGTTGCAGATCGTCGCCGAGCTGCTCGGCAAGCTGCGCTCGATGCAGCTGCCCTGGTGGACGTCGGACTACACGCACGAGACCTGGAACGCGATGCAGCGCATGCACTGGTACTCGCCGCGCGCCGATCTCCGCCAGCAGATCACGACGACGCTCACGGGCCTCGCGCCCAAGGCTGCGCGCAAGCGGTGGCCGAACTCCCAGGCCGAGCTCGTCGAGGCCGTCATCGAGGGGGGCGACATCACCTCGGCCCAGTTCGAGGAGGCGTACGACCCGTGCGACATGGTCGTGTACGGCCCCGCCGCCGAGTTCTGGTGGCGGTTCCGCGAGCGCATGCCGTGGGAGGAGGACTCCGCGACGCACAAGAAGCTCGCGGCGTGGCTCATGCGCGCGCTGCTCTCCGATCGCAGCTCGATCGAGGGGCTCAGCCGCCGCCCGGTGCTGTCGGCGTGGGACGTGCGCAACGCGATCGACCCCGCGGCGTGGCAGCGCTACCTGCCCGCCGAGGTGCGCGTCGCGATCGACGAGGCGCGCCTGCGCCAGGAGCGCCAGCGCCCGCGCGACCCGTACCACGCGCGCCACGAGCTCGCGGTGGCGACGCCGGAGATCATCACGACGCACACGCCCGTCGCCGAGCTCACCATGGTGTTCGCCCACGCCGAGAAGGCGATGGGCTTCGAGGCCTGCCCGACCCGCTCGCAGAGCGACGTCGAGTTCCTCGGCTCGCCGCCGGTCGCGTCGCTGTCGATCCTCGCGACGGGCTGACGCCCGCGGCCACGAGGCCGCGCTACGCTCGGCCTCGTGATCCCCTCCCCGCTCGTCGACGTCGACTGGCTCGCGGCGCACGCCGCGCGCGACGACGTCCGCATCGTCGATTGCCGATGGAGCCTCTCCGGCCCACCCGCGGCCGAGGCGTACGCGCGCGGGCACCTGCCTGGCGCCGCGTTCGTCGATCTCGACCTCGAGCTCGCGGCGCCTCGCGGGCAGGGCCCAGGTCGCCACCCGATCCCCCGCGCCGAAGACTTCGCGCGGGTGCTCGCGCGCCTCGGCGTGCGCGCCGAGACGCGGGTCGTCGGGTACGACGACGTCGGCGGCGCCATCGCCGCGCGCCTCTGGTGGCTGCTGCGCCATTTCGGTCACGGCGGCGGGCGCGTGCTCGACGGCGGGCTGCAAGCCTGGACCGCGAGCGGCCGACCGCTCGACACCGAAGCGCCGACGATCGCCCCCGCAGCGCCGCTCGCGCTCACCGCGGGGCACGCTCCCGTGGTCGACAAGCGGCAGGTCGATCTTCTGCGCCGCGACCCGACCGCGCGCGTGGTCGATGCGCGCGCGCGCGAGCGCTACGAGGGTCGAAGCGAGCCGGTCGACGCGCGCCCCGGGCACATCCCCGGCGCGCTCGCGGCGCCGTTCGTGGAGAACCTCGTCGCCCCCGGCGGTCGCTTCGCGCCGCTCGACGCGCTGCGCGCGCGCTACGCCGCGCTCGGCTTGCTCGACGCGCGCGCCGTCGTCTGCTCGTGCGGCTCCGGGGTCACCGCGTGCCACGATCTGCTCGCGCTCGCGCTGCTCGGCCGCGACGACGCGGCGCTCTACGAGGGCTCGTGGAGCGACTGGGCCGCGGACGCGAGCCTGCCCGCCGCAACGGGAATCGAGCCGGGCTGAGAAGCGCGCCGCCGCGGACCTGCGCCGCGCGATGACGCGCGGCGTTATTCGCCTTTTCCAGACGAGGCTCGGTCGCGTGTAACGTGAGGAGCGATGAGCGCGACCTCCTCGGCGACCGCGATCCGCCGCAACCCCCTCGCCCAGGGCTGGCGAGGGCGCGCCGCCGTGGCCGCCCTCGTGGCCGCGGCCCTCGCGCTGTTCGCCACCGCCGCGAGGAGCGACCCCGCGGCGCTCGGCTGGCTGCGCGCGCACCGCTGGCTGGCCGCGCTGGGGCTGTTCGGCGGCACGCTGGCCGCGCTCGCGGCGACGTACGTCGCGCTGCGCCGGCGCGACCCTTCGCGCGCCGAGCTCGTCGTGCGCGCGACGCACGTGGTGCCGATCGTCGCGCAGGTCATCCTCTTCTCGTACTGGACGGCGTACTGGCCGCAGCTGGGTCGATGGCTGCCGTTCCTCTTCGCGCTCGTCGCGTTCGCGCTCGCGACCGACGCGACGATGAGCTGGATCGTGCGCCACCGCCTCGTGCTCGGCTTCGGCCCGGTGCCCATCACGCTCGGCATGCACCTGTTCGCGCAGTTCTCGCCGGTCGACTGGCACGCGCCCGCCGCGATGCTGCTGCTCGCGATCGGGTCGAAGGCGCTCGTCTCGCGCGACGGCCACCCGCTGGTCAATCCCTCCGCGTTCGGCCTCGCGTGCGTCGGCGCCGCGACGCTGGTCGCGCCCGCCGTCGGCTACGGCGACGTGGCGTTCCGCTTCAACCTGCCGCCGAGCATGACCGAGCTCATCCTGCTGGTGACGCTGCTGCCGCAGATCCGTCAGCCCATCGTGCTCGTCTCCATCGGCGCCTTCCTCGGCAACGAGCTCACCCACTACGCCTTCGGCTTCAGCGAGTTCCGCGCGGCGTGGGCTCCGGTGACGCTCGGCCTCGCGCTCTTCGCGACCGACCCCGCGACCACGCCGCGGCGCAACCCCGGCCGCCTTCTCTTCGGCGTCGCGTACGGCGTGGCGATGGTGAGCCTCGCGCACGCGCTCGAGGCGAGCGGGCGCTCGGACTTCTACGCGAAGGTCATCCCGATCCCGCTGCTCAACGTCCTCGCGCCGACGTTCGACCGGCTCGGCGACGCCCTCGTCGCCGCCCGCCCCCGCCTCGCGCGCGCGCTCGAGCCTCGCTGGAACCTCGCGCACATCGCGGCCTGGGTGCTCGTCATCACGCTGGGGCTCGTGGGGCAGAAGGAGCGCACGTTCCTCGCCGACCAGCACACGACCGAGCAGACGCGCGGCGTCCGCCGCGACGCGCGGGGCGAGATCACCTGCGAGCTGAACCGCCCCTGGTGTCGCCCCTGGGACATCGGCGGCGAGATCGCCACCTGGGTGCGCTGACGCGCGCGCGTCAGCGCGGCAGGGGGAGCAGCGGCAGCACTGCGTCGGCGAGGCTCTGCGCGATGCGCTCGTGGCCCGCGGCGTTGGGGTGCGTCACGTCGAAGCGCTCGTTCGGCTTGGCGTAGCGGCGCGGATCCTCGCCGCGGAACGCGTCGGCCACGCGCGCGACGGCGAAGCCCTGCGCCCGCGCGACGCTCTGCACCTGGTCGTAGAGCCCGAGGCAGATGGGGTCGTCGAAGCGCTCGACGATGGGCAGCGGCGCGACGAGCACGCGGAAGCCGTCGGCCTCGGCGAGGAGCCGCAGGCGCTCGAGCGACTGGCGCACCACGAGGTCGAACGAGTAGCCCTGGTGCATCGGCGCGAAGAGGCCGCACATCGAGCCCCCCGCGAGGTGCTGCGCGAGCGGCCCGAGCGTGAAGGTGAAATAGCTGTTGCCCATGCGGCGGTAGGCGCCGTTCTGCAGGAACGGGTCGTTGAGCACGTAGGCGACGACGACGAGGTCGGGGCGGTACTTGCGGCCGACCGTCTCGAAGAGCCGCACCTCTTGCTGCGTGTTGTACCCCTCGCACGAGACGTTCATGACCTCGACGCGACGCCCGGCCGGAGCCCGCTCGGCGAGCAACGCCTCGAGCCGCCGCGGAAACCGAGCCTCGAACGCGATGGAGCCGTCGTTCGGGACCGAGTCGCCGAGCACCACCACGCGCCAGGTGTCCGCGCGCCGCTCGAGCGCGTGCGGGAGATCCCACAGCCCCTCGGGCGTGACGTCGGGCTCCGCCGCGTCGGGCAGGCGGCTCGGCATGGGCCCAGGGCGGTAGCGGTAGCGCAGCAGAGGGTCGCTCGTGACCTCGAGGCGCTGCGAGGTCGCGCCCCGCGAGGCGAGCCTGGCCTCGTACGCGACCAGGCCCACCGGCACGGCGAGCGCGAGGGTGAAGCAGACGGTGCGCGCAGCCGACGCGCGCAGCAGCACGCCCGCGGCGAACACCGCGAGCGCGCCGAGCACGAGCGGGTGAAACGGGTCGGGCAGCACGAAGTCCGCGTCGCGCGCGTGCACCGCCCAGGCCTCGACGGCCGCGACCGCGCCGAGGAACGCGAGGACGACCGAGGCCCCCACCGTGCGCGGACCTTGCGGCATGCGAGGTCGCGTACCATGCGCGAAACACGCGTCGCAAGCCGTCGCGCCGCGCGACCGGCGAAGGCGAGCGCTCCCGACGAAGGGCCGGGGCCACGCGCGCGAGCTTGACGGCCGAGCGCCGGGCGACTGTTCTCCCGCCCCATGCACGACGCCCTGCTCATCGCGCACTTCCTCGGACTCGCGCTCGGCCTCGGCGCGAGCTTCGCCAGCCTCACCCTCGGCCTCGCCACGCGCGAGCTGCCCGCCGACGAGCGGACGCGCCTGCTCGTGCGCGCGCTCGCGCTCGGCAAGAACGCGAGCGCGGGCCTCGCGCTGCTGATCGTGAGCGGAACCGCGATGCTCCTCCTGCGCGGCGTCGGCCCGACGTTCGCCGCAGCGGGCGGCGCGCTGCACGCCAAGCTGACGCTCGTCGTCGTGATCGTCGGCCTCTTCGGCTACCAGCAGGTGCTCGGCAAGCGAGCGCGCGTGGCCGGCGGCGGACCCGCGCTGGCCCGCGCCGCGACGGTCGGCCGGACCCTGCTCGCGACCACCGTGGCGACCGTCGTTCTGGCCGTCCTCGCCTTTCACTGAACGCGCGGCGCCCGATCCAGTTGACGAGTCCCGTCGGGTCCGTCATATTGCGCGCCCTTTCCGGTGGACGGGCGTGCCGCACATGGCACCCGCGGCCGCCCCCCCGAGCCGCGAGATCACCATGGTTTCCTCGACGCAGCAGTTCGACCGCATCCGCAAGCGCAAGGCCACGAAGAACGGCAAGTGGAACAAGCGCGCGCGCCGCCGAATCGGCACGCCCGCCTTCGCCGTTCACCCCGAGGGGTACGACCCCAAGGCGGCCGACTCGCGCCCCACCGCTTCTCAGAAGTAAGAGCAGGATCCCGACATGGCCAACCACGCATCCGCCGAGAAGCGCAACCGTCAGCGCATCAAGCGCACCACGACCAACCGCAGCGTCAAGGCCGCGGTCCGTACGATCGTCAAGAGCACGCGCGCCGCGATCGAGCAGGGCGGAGCCGACACGAAGGCTGCCGTGAGCAAGGTCGCCAGCGCCGTCGATCGCGCCGCCTCCAAGGGCACGCTCCACAAGAAGAAGGCCTCGCGCACCAAGGCTCGCATCGCGCGCGCCGCGTACAAGGCCTCCAAAGCCTCCGCGGCCTCCACGGCCTCCACGGCCGCCAAACCCGCGAAGTCCGCCAAGCCCGCCAAGCCCGCGAAGCCCGCCAAGGCCTGATCAGGCCCGCGAGGGGCCTGAGAGCCCCAGCCGCGGCGCTTCCCGCTTCACCGCAGGCGAGCGCCGCGAACCTCGCAAACCGGGGTCCCATCGACGCAGAGCCGGCCGCCGCAAGGTGGTCGGCTTCGTCGTGTGCGGAGCCCGACGGCGGCTGGCCTGGGACGAAACGTCCGTTGTCGTGCCGGGGCTGCCTTCGCTAGGCTCGTGGGATGGCCACGACCGACGACCGCGCGATCTCGTCCCACCTCAAGGAGTCCCGCCGCTTCGCGCCCCCGGACGCGTTCGCGCAGCGGGCGCTGGTCGGCTCGCGCGAGGCGTACGACGCGCTGTACCGCGAGAGCCTCGAGCAGCCCGACGCGTTCTGGCGGCGCGAGTCGTCGGCGCTCGTGTGGCGCACGCCCTGGACGCGCACGCTCTCGTGGGAGCTCCCGCACGCGCGGTGGTTCGAGGGGGCGACGCTCAACGTCAGCGAGAGCTGCACCGATCGGCACCTCTCGGGGGCGACGCGCAACAAGGCCGCCATCATCTGGGAGGGCGAGCACGGCGAGGTGCGCACCCTGACCTACGCGCAGCTTCACCGCGAGGTGGTGCGCTGCGCGGGCGCGCTCGCCGATCTCGGCGTGACCAAGGGGGATCGCGTCGCCATCTACATGGGCATGGTCCCCGAGGTCGCGGTGGCGATGCTCGCCTGCGCGCGGCTCGGCGCGACCCACAGCGTGGTGTTCGGCGGCTTCGCGGCCGAGGCGCTGCGCGATCGCATCCAGGACTCGGGCGCGAAGGTGCTCGTCACGCAGGACGCAGGCTGGCGCCGCGGCCACCTCGTGCACCTCAAGGAGACCGCCGACCGCGCGGCGGCGCAGTCACCGACCATCGAGAAGGTGCTCGTGCTGCGCCACGTGGGGCAGGACAAGGCGCCCATCGGCATGGTCGAGGGGCGCGACGTCGACTGGCACCACGCCCTCGAGCACGCGAGCGACGCCGGCAAGCACGCGGTCGCCGTCGACGCCGAGCACCCGCTCTTCATCCTCTACACCTCGGGCTCGACCGGCAAGCCGAAGGGCGTGCTGCACACCACCGCCGGCTACCTCGTCGGCGCGCACGTCTCGACGAAGTACGTGTTCGACCTGCGCGCCGAGGACGTCTACTGGTGCACCGCCGACGTCGGCTGGGTGACGGGGCACAGCTACCTCGTGTACGGCCCGCTCTCGAACGGCGCGACCTGCGTCATGTACGAGGGGGCGCCCAACTTCCCCGACTGGGGGCGCTTCTGGCGCATCATCGAGCGCCACGGCGTCACGATCCTCTACACCGCCCCCACCGCCATCCGCGCGTTCATCCGCCAGGGCGACGAGTGGCCGGCGAAATCCGACCTCTCGAGCCTGCGGCTGCTCGGCACCGTGGGAGAGCCGATCAACCCCGAGGCGTGGATCTGGTACCAGCGCGTCGTCGGCGGCGGGCGCTGCCCCGTGGTGGACACCTGGTGGCAGACCGAGACGGGCTCGATCATGATGACGACGCTGCCGGGCGCGTGCGACGCGAAGCCGGGCTCGACCGGCCTGCCCTTCTTCGGCGTCGTGCCCGACGTCGTGCACCAGGACGGCACGAGCGTCGGCCCGAACCAGGCGGGGCTGCTGGTGCTCAAGAGCCCGTGGCCGTCGATGCTGCGCACCGTGTGGGGCGACGACGAGCGCTTCCGCACGCAGTACTGGACGGAGGTGCCCGGCGCCTACTTCACCGGCGACGGCGCGCGGCGCGACGAGGACGGCTACCACTGGGTCGTCGGCCGCATCGACGACGTGCTCAACGTCGCCGGCCACCGCATCGGCACCGCCGAGATCGAGAGCGCGCTCGTGTCGCACCCGAGCGTCGCCGAGGCCGCCGCCGTCGGGCGCCCCGACGACCTCAAGGGTCAGGCGCTCGTCGTCTTCGTCACGCTCAAGCCCGCGTTCGCGCCCGACGACGCGACGCGCGCGGCGCTCTTGCGCCACGTCGAGGGGGAGATCGGGAAATTCGCGCGGCCCGACGCGATCCGCTTCGCCGACGCGCTGCCCAAGACGCGCAGCGGCAAGATCATGCGCCGCCTGCTCAAGGACGTCGCGGCGGGCCGCGACGCGAAGGGGGACACGAGCACGCTCGAGGACCTGAGCGTGCTCGCGAAGCTGCGCGCCGACGAGGAGTGACGCCCGCCGCGCCGCGTGCGGGGCTCGCCTACTTCGTCGCGGCGTCGTCGCCGACGGCGTGCTCGAGCCGCAGGCGCGACACGCGCTGATCGATGCGAGCGTTGACGACCTCGAGCTCGGCGCGCAGCAGCTCGGACTCGGCGTCGGTCAGCTCGCTGCTCGTCGCGCGGCCGTTCTTGAACAGCTCGCGCCGCACCCGGTACGACTCCTCGGCGGCGGCGTGCTCGCGCACGCTCGTCTCGGCGGCGACGTCGGCCTCGCGCACGGCCTGGTTGGCCTGCGTGACCTCGAGGCGCACGCCGTCGCGCAGGCCCATCTTCTGGGCCTCGGTCTGCGCCGCGCGCGCGGCCATCTCGGCCCCCTGCGCGCCCGCCGAGAACACGTCGTTGGGCGTCCACGTCACCTGCACGCCGACGTCCCAGGTGAACTTGTACTCGTCGGACTGGGGGAAGAAGCGCGGGTGCGGGTTGGCGTAGTACGCGTCGGCGAAGCCGTCGATGCGCGGGAGCTGCGAGGCCTTGATCGCCTTCGTCTGCTCGCGCAGCGACCACACCGTCTCGTCGAGGGCGCGCACCTCGAGCCGCTTGTCGAACGCGCGCGCGATGAGCGCGTCGAGCGAGCGCGCCCCCTCGACGGGCGGCAGGCTCGAGCGCAAGTCCTCGCCGACGTCGTAGGAGCGCCTCACCTCGTCGTGCATCGCGACGCGCAGCGCCTCCTCGGCCACGAGCGCGAAGTCCTCGGCGCGCGCCACCAGCAGCTCGGCGCCCGCGACCTGCGACTCGACGCGCAGCGCGTCGGCCTTCGACGCGGTGCCGACCTCGAACGCGTGGCGCACGTCGTCGAGGTGCCCGCGCGCCTGCGCGAGCCCCTGCGAGGCGACCGAGTGCTGCGCGCGCGCGCGCACCCAGGTGTAGTAGGAGACGCGCCCGTCGAGCACGGCCTTGAGGCGCGCAGCGTGCTCGTCGAGCCGCGCCGCCTTCTCGCCGTGCGAGGCCGCCGCGAGCTGCTGCGAGGTGCGCAGCACGTAGTCGCTGAAGGGCACGCCGACGTTGGCCTGGAAGTAATACTGGTTGAGGAAGACGGGGAACGCGAAGGCCACCGCCGCGGTCGGCGTCGGGTTGATCGACCCCGGCGGAAGCGGCGTCGCGACGAAGCTGCCCGAGCCGAGCGACGGCATCTCGATGCTCGACAGGCGCGTGTAGCGCCCGGTGAGCGCGACGCGCGGGACGTAGGCGATGATGGCCTGGTCGACCCGGGCGCCAGCCGCCGCGACCGCCTCGCGCTTGGCGCGGACGTCGAGGCTGCTCGACAGCGCGCGCTCGGCGACCTGCTCGGAGGTGAGCCCCCCGGCGACGGGCGGAGGCGTGAGGTCGGTCAGCGTTCGCTCGGCCCCCGGACGCTCTGCGCGCGCCCCGGCGGCGGTGGCGAGGATGGCGAGCGCGAAGAGCGGAAGCGAGCGGACGTGTCTCACGAGGGAACCTCCCAGAGTTGGCGACGTGCCTTGAGAGCCGACGGCGCTTTGTGCGGGTTTGCGGGGCGGTTGGCAAGCTCGGATCGAGCGTCTCGCCGCTCGGGGAGCGCCCAGACGGCCCGGGCGACCCCGAACGGCCGGGTTGCCGGAGCCCAAACAGCGGTGCTACAAGGTCATTTCTCAATCTTTAGTTTTCCGATGCGACAATCTATCGCCCTGTGCGTCAGCCTCCTCGTTTCCCTCGCCTGCGGGTGCGCGGACGGCGGCGCGCGCGACGACGCGCTGCGGATCTCGGCCTTCAGCGTGGTGCGCGAGGCCTACGACCAGGCCGTGCTGCCCGCCTTCGCGCGCGCCTGGCGAGCCCGCACGGGGCGCACCCCGCGCTTCGAGGTCTCGTACGGCGCGAGCGGCGCGCAGTCGCGCGCGGTGGTCGGGGGGTTCGACGCCGACGTGGTGGCGTTCTCGATGCAGGCCGACGTCGACAGGCTCGCCGCCGCGGGCCTCGTGACGCACGACACGCACGCCGCGCCGCACGACGGCATGGTCACGCGCTCGATCGTCGCGCTCGCGGTGCGCGCCGGCAACCCGAGGCGCGTCACGGGCTGGAGCGACCTCTCCCGCCCGGACGTGTCGGTGCTCACGGCCAACCCGCGCACGAGCGGCGGCGCGACCTGGAACGTCGCCGCCATCCTCGGCGCCGCGCGGCGCGCGCACACCGGGCGCAGCGACGAGCAGGTGCTGCAAGGCGTGCTCGCGCGGGTCGACATCCTCGACCGCAGCGGGCGCGACTCGGTGCAGACCTTCGAGCGCGGCATGGGCGACGTCGTCGTCACGTACGAGAACGAGATCGTCGTGGGGCGCCGCTCCGGCCAGACCTACGAGCAGGTCACCCCGCGCTCGACGCTGCGCATCGACAACCCCGCGGCGCTGGTCGACGCGTACGCCGACGCGCACGGGCGCCGCCCGATCGCCGAGGCGTTCCTCGCCTTCCTGCGCTCGCCCGAGGCGCAGCGGGCCTTCGCCGACTGGGGTCTGCGCCCCGTCGACCCCGGCGTCGCGCGCGAGACCGAGGGGCGCTTCGCGCCGGTCGACGACCTCTTCACCATCGCCGACCTCGGCGGCTTCGGGGCGCTGCAGCGCGAGGTGTTCGCGCCCGGCGCCGTGTGGGACAGGGCCTTCGCCGCGGCGCGGAGGCCCCGGTGAGGCGCCCGCTCGGGACGCGCGCCCCGCTGCTGGCGGTGCGGGGCGCCGCCCTCGCCTACCTGCTCGCGTTCGTCGCGCTGCCGGTCGCCGCGCTCGCGCGCGAGGGGTTTCGCGGCGGCGCGGCGAAGTTCGTCGCCGCGCTCGCCTCGGACCAGGCGCGGGCCGCGCTCGGGCTCACGCTGAAGGTCGCGCTCGCGATGGCCGCCGTCAACGCCGTCATGGGCACCTGGATCGCGTACGTGCTCGTGCGCCGCCCCTTCCCGGGGCGCGCCGTCGTCGACGCGCTGGTCGATCTCCCGTTCGCGATCCCGACGCTCGTGACGGGCGTCATGCTCGTCGCGCTCTACGGCCCGCAGTCCACCCTCGGCGCGCTCGCCGGAGCGAGCGGGCTGCGCCTGATGTACGCGCCGCCGGGCATCGTGATCGCGCTGCTCTTCGTCACGCTGCCGTTCGTCGTGCGCGCGGTGCAGCCCGTGCTGCTCGAGCTCGACGTCGGGCAGGAGGAGGCCGCCCTCACCCTCGGCGCGTCGCCGTGGACGGCGTTCCGCCGCGTGCTGCTGCCGCCGCTGGTGCCCGCGATCACCAGCGGCACCCTGCTGAGCTTCGCGCGCGCGCTCGGCGAGTTCGGCGCCATCGTCGTCGTCTCGGGCAACATCCCAGGCCGCACGCTCACCGCGGCCGTGCTCGTCTACGGCGAGATCGAGAGCGGCCGCCCCCAGGTCGCCGCGGCCGTGTCGACCGCGCTGCTCTCGTTCGCGTTCGCGCTGATCGTCACGGTCGACTGGCTCCAGCGCAGGGCTCGCCATGCCGTCCTCTGAGGCCACCGCCGCCGTCCGCATCGGCGCGCGCCCCCCGCTGCGCCCAGGCGCCGCGCTCGGCCGCGTGCTGCTGCTGCTCGTGCCCGGCGCGTACCTCGCCGCGCTGCTGCTCGCGCCGCTCTTCGCCGTGGTGCGCGCGGCCTTCGCCCACGGGCCGCTCGCCTTCGCGGCCGCCGTGTCGTCGCCGCTCGCGCTGCACGCCTTCGCGATGACGGCGCTGACCACCGCGGTCGCCGTCGTGCTCAACACGGCGTTCGGGCTCGCGATCGCGTGGGTGCTGGTGCGCGACGACTTCCGCGGGCGGCGGCTGCTGTCGGGGCTGGTCGATCTCCCCTTCGCCGTGTCGCCCGTGATGATCGGCCTGATGGCGATGCTCCTGTTCGGCACCGGGGGCTGGCTGCTGCCCGCGACGCGCGCGCTGCACCTGCGCGTGCTGTTCGGGTGGCCCGCGATGGCGCTCGCGACCACGTTCGTGTCGCTCCCGCTGGTCGTGCGCGAGCTCGTGCCGGTGCTCGAGGAGGCCGGCATCGCCGAGGAGGAGGCCGCGCGCACGCTCGGCGCGAGCCGGTGGCAGACGCTGCGCCACGTCGTGCTCCCCACCGTCCGCTGGGGCCTGCTCTACGGCGTCGTGCTCACGACGGCGCGCTGCCTCGGCGAGTTCGGCGCGGTCTTGCTCGTCAGCGGCGCGATGCCCGGGCAGACCGAGACCGCGACGCTGCTCGTCTACCGCCTGCTCGAGGAGCGACGCGACGCCGAGGCGCACGCGGTCGCCGTGGTGCTCGCGACCGCGTCGGTCGCGCTGCTCGCGGCGATGAAGCTCGTCGAGTCGCGCCGCAACCGCGAGCACGCGGCGGAGGGTGCGGCGTGAGCATCGAGGTCCGCCACGTCACCAAGCGCTTCGGCGGCTTCGTCGCCTCCGACGACGTCTCGTTCGTCGCGCCCGAGGGGCAGGTCACCTCGCTGCTCGGCCCGAGCGGCTCGGGCAAGAGCACGCTGCTGCGCGTCATCGCCGGGCTCGAGCCCCCCGACGCGGGCGAGGTCTACATCACCGGCAGCGACGCGACCTGGGTGCGCGCGCAGGACCGCGGCGTCGGGTTCGTGTTCCAGCACTACGCGCTGTTTCGCCACATGACCGTCGCCGAGAACGTCGGGTTCGGCCTCGTCGTGCGCAAGCAGAAGCGGAGCGAGGTGCGCGCCCGCGTCGCGGAGCTCCTGCGGCTCGTGCAGCTCGACGGGCTCGCCGACCGCTACCCCGCCCAGCTCTCGGGCGGCCAGCGCCAGCGCGTGGCGCTCGCCCGCGCGCTCGCTCCGAGGCCGCGGGTGCTGCTGCTCGACGAGCCGTTCGGCGCGCTCGACGCGCGCGTGCGCGAGGAGCTGCGGGCCTGGCTGCGCAAGCTCCACGACGAGGTCCACATGACGACGCTGCTCGTCACGCACGACCAGGAGGAGGCCATGGAGCTGTCCGACCGCGTCGTGGTCATGAACCGCGGCAAGATCGAGCAGGTGGGCTCGCCCGACGACATCTACGACCAGCCCGCCACGCCGTTCGTCGCCGAGTTCATCGGCTCGACCAACCGCCTCGAGGTCAAGCTCGACGGCGACCGCGCGTCGGTCGAGGGGCACCGCGTCGATCTCCCTCCGGGCGTGCTGCAGCGCGACGGCTCGGGCGAGTCGGTCGCGTGGTACGTGCGGCCGCACGAGGTCGAGCTGCGGCTCGTGTCGGGGCGCGGGGCGATCCCGTCCGACGTCGTGCGCATCATGCGGCTCGGGTGGGTCGTGAAGCTCGAGCTGCGCCTCCCGAGCGGGCGCGTCGTGCTCGTGCAGCAGACGCGCGAGCAGGTCGACGAGCTCGGGCTCGCGCCCGGCGACCTCGTCTACCTCGCCCTGCGCGGCGCCAAGGCGTTCCCGGCCGCGTATTCGATCTAAGCTGCGCCTCGATGCGCCTCCGCAGGCCCGCCCTCGCGCTCGCCGCGCTGTCGCTCGTGGCGACGCTGCCGCGCGCGTCGCGCTCGGCGCCTGGCAGGGTCGACGTCGACGTGGACGGCTACGCGGGGCGCACGACCGGCGGCTGGGCGTGCGGCCCCACCGCGCACACGACCTACGGCGGCGGCGCCGCGCAGGTGCGCTACGCCGACGCGCATGCGGGGACCCGCGAGGGTGGCGTCGCGGCGGTCGTGGGCGGCAGCGTCGCGCGCGAGACAAACCAGCGCATCGACCCGTCCGGGGGATGCGCGCCGGACGACACGCGCGGCGTCTGCGGCGAGGTGCCCGCGCCGCGCACGATGGCGGCGGTGCAGGGGCGGGCCGACTGGAGCGACGAGCGCTGGGGCGTCGGGGTCGGCGTCGGCAGCGCGCAGTGGTGGTCGAACCACGACGACGCGCGCCCCTACTGGCACACCTGGCCCGCGTTCGACGCGCGCATCGGCCGCGTCTCGCCCGGAAGGACGTCGGCGCACGTCGGGCTCGGCACCACCGTCCCCACGATGGCCGCGCGCCCCGGGCTCTACGGCGGCGCCGTGCACACACCCGACGACGACATGGGGTGGGAGGCCTGGGGCTCGCTCACGCGCTGCGGCCCCTCGTTCGACCTCTGCGCGCGCGCCGATGGCGCCTTCACCTTCCCGCTCTCGCCGACGCTGCGCCTGCGCGCGGGGCTCTCGCTCGACTGGGTCGATGTCTCGCGCGCCGACCTGCGCGTGCAGGCGCTCGACCCTGCCGGCAGCGTCGGCCTCGGCGCCCGCTTCTGACCCCCTTTCTCGCGCCGCGCGGGGCGTGCTACGTCGGGGCCGCCATGAACTTCGAGCCCACCGACGAACAGCGCCTCCTCCGCGACACCGCCCGCGATTTCGCCCGCCGCGAGATCGAGCCCAAGGCGATGGAGCTCGACAAGCAGGGGCGCTGGCCGACCGAGATCGTCAAGCAGATGGGCGAGCTCGGCTTCATGGGCATGATGGTCCCGACCGAGCTCGGCGGCTCCGGCCTCGACGCCATCAGCTACGTGCTCGCGATGGAAGAGGTCAGCGCGGCGTGCGCGTCGTGCGGCGTCATCATGAGCGTCAACAACTCGCTGTTCTGCGACCCGGTGCTCAAGTTCGGCACCGACGAGCAGAAGGCGACCTACCTCGCGCCCGCCGCGAGCGGCGCGAAGCTCGGAGCCTTCGGCCTCACCGAGCCGATGAGCGGCTCGGACGCCCAGACGATGGCGACGGTCGCCGAGCGCAAGGGCTCGGCCTGGGTGCTCAACGGCTCGAAGAACTTCATCACGAACGGCCCGCACGCCGACTTCGTCATCATCTTCGCCGTGACCGAGCGCCGCGACGGCAAGGTCAAGCACACCGCGTTCGTGATGCCCACCGACACGCCCGGCTTCACGCGCTCGCCCCACGACGAGAAGCTCGGCATCCACGCCGCGCACTCGTGCACGCTCTACCTCGAGAACGTGACGCTCGACGACAGCCACGTGCTCGGCGGCGTCGGGCAGGGCTTCAAGGTCGCGATGGCGACGCTCGACGGCGGGCGCATCGGCATCGCCTCGCAGGCGCTCGGCATCGCGCGCGCGGCGCTCGACAAGTCGGTCGCCTACTCCAAGGAGCGCAAATCGTTCGGCGTTCCCATCGCGCAGCACCAGGCCATCCAGTTCATGCTCGCCGACATGGCCACCGAGCTCGACGCCGCCCGCCTGCTCACGCTGCGCGCGGCGTCGATGAAGGACCGCGGCGCGCGCCACTCGCTCGAGAGCGCCGAGGCGAAGCTCTACGCCAGCGAGGCCGCGACGCGCATCGCGCACAAGGCCATCCAGGTGCACGGCGGCTACGGCTACACCACCGAGTACGGCGTCGAGCGCCACTGGCGCGACGCTCGCATCACCGAGATCTACGAGGGCACGAGCGAGATCCAGCGCATCGTCATCGCGGCCAACGTGCTCAAGGGCTGACGCGACATGCGCCCCGCGCTCCCCTTCGTGACGCTCGTCGCGGTCGTCGCGCTGGTCGCGTGCGGGTCCGCGCCGCCGCCCCCCCCCGCGCCTCCCGCCGCGCCCGTGCGCGCCGCGCGGCCGCACCGGCCCGGCATGGCCATGAGCAGCGAGCTCGGCCAGCTCGACGCCGCACAGGTCGACGCGACCTTTCAGGGGCTGCTGCCGCAGCTCTCGGCGTGCCTCGAGCGGGGCGCGCGGGCCAACGAGCTTCTGTCGGGGCACGCGAAGCTCTTCGTGCGCATCGGCCAGGACGGCCGCGCGCGCTGGGCGTACCTCGTCGAGTCCACGCTCGGCGACCGCGACACCGAGCGCTGCATGCTCGAGTCGGCTCGGCGCGCGAGCTGGCCACCCCCCGAAGGAGGCGAGGGGCAGGCGCAGAAGGCCTTCGACTTCGACCTCGCCGCCGACGCGCGCCCGCCGGTCGCCTGGGAGCCCGCGCGCGTGCGCGCCGCCCTCGAGGCCGCGCGCCCCAAGCTCGCCGCGTGCGGGCCGCTCGCGGGGGCCACCGTCACGCTCTACGTCGGCACCGACGGCGCGGTCACGGCCGCCGGCGTCGCGCCCCGCGACGAGAAGGGCGAGGGCGCGATCGACTGCGCCGCCGACGTGCTGCGCGCGCTCAAGCTCGACTCCCCCGGAAGCTGGCCCGCCAAGGTGACGGCGCGGCTCGACTGAGGCCCCCATGCACCTCGACCTCACCGAAGCCCAGGCGCTCGTCCAGCAGACGGCGCACGACTACGCCGCTCGCCACCTCGCGCCCGCCGCCGCCGAGCTCGACCGCACCGAGCGCTTCCCCTCCGAGACGCTGCGCGCCCTGGCCGAGCTCGGCCTCATGGGCGTCAACGTCCCGGCCGAGCTCGGGGGCGCCGAGGCCGGCGCCGTCGCGTACGCCCTGGCCATGATCGAGATCGCCCGCGGCTGCGCCGCGACGGCCGTGACGATGGCCGTGACGAACATGGTCGGCGAGGTCATCGCGCGCTTCGGCAGCGACGCGCAGCGCCGCCGCCACGTGCCGCGGCTCACCTCGGGCGAGTACGCGGCCGGCGCGTTCGCGCTGACCGAGCCCGGCGCGGGCAGCGACCCGGGCGCGATGCGCACGCAGGCGACGCGCGTCGCGGAGGGCTTCCGGCTCGACGGCGAGAAGCAGTGGATCACCAGCGGCGCGCACGCCGGCGTGATGGTCGTCTGGGCGCGCACCGCGACGCCGGCCGAGCTGCCCGGCAGCCGCGGCATCTCCTGCTTCCTCGTCGAGGCGGGCACGCCCGGGCTCACCATCGGCAAGGCCGAGGACAAGATGGGCATCCGCGGCTCGAACACCGTCGCGCTCTCGTTCGACGGCTGCGTCGTGCCCGAGACCGCGCTGCTCGGCGAGCTGCACTCGGGCTTCAAGATCGCGATGATGGCGCTCGACGGCGGCCGCATCGGCATCGCCGCGCAGGCCATCGGCATCGCGACCGCGGCGCTCGACGAGAGCGCTGCCTACGCGCGCGAGCGACGCCAGTTCGACCGGCCGATCGCCGAGTTTCAGGCGATCCAGTGGATGATCGCCGACTCGCGCACCGAGCTCGACGCCGCGCGGCTGCTCTGCCTGCGCGCCGCGTCGCGCAAGGAGGCCGGGCTCTCGTTCTCGCAGGAGGCGTCGATGGCGAAGCTGTTCGCCACCGAGGCGGCCGGCCGCGTCTGCGACCGCAACGTGCAGATCCACGGCGGCTACGGCTTCGTGCGCGACTTCCCCGCCGAGCGGCACCTGCGCGACGTGCGCGTCACGCGCATCTACGAGGGCACGAGCGAGATCCAGCGCTCGGTGATCGCGCGCGGCCTGCTGCGCTGAGGCGCGCGGGGCGCGCGCCCCTACCCCGTCACGAGGCGCGCGCGGTGCGCCAGCTCGCGTCGCCCACGGCGCGGTCGATCGCCGCGACGAGGGCCGCCCGCGCGATGGGCTTGGTGACGTACCCCGCGCACCCCGCGGAGGCTGCGCGCTCCGCTTCGCCTGCCACCACGCGGTCGCTCACGCCGATGACCGGGATGCCGCGCGTGCCCGGGTCGCCGACCAGCGTGTGCACCGCCTGGAAGCCCTCGCCCGCGGCCTGACCGACGTCGAGGAGCACGACCGCCGGCTGGCGCTCGCGCGCCTGCTTGAGGGCCGACGCGCCGTCGGTGGCATACGCCACCTCGCAGTCGAGCTCGTCGAGCATCGCGCCGAGCGCGCGGCGATCGATCGGGCTGGCGTCGACCACGAGCACCCGCGCGCGGCGCGCGTGCGCCGACGCCGGCGGGGCTGCCGGCGCGCAGACGACCGAGAGCCGCTCGAGCAGCTCGCTGCGACCCCAGTCGCCGCGTGGGGCGACGAAGCGCACGAGGCCTTGCAGCGCAGGCGGGGTCGCGCGGTCGCTCGCCTCGAGCACGCCGATGGCGACGCTCGCGAGGTCCGAGCGCTGCGCGACGCCCGCGACGAGATCGACCCCCGCGAAGTCGGGGAGCCCGAGATCGACGAGGATCACCGAGGGGGGCGTGCGCGCGAGCGACGCGAGCGCCTCGTCGCTCGTACGCACCACGCGCAGCGCATAGCCCGCGCAGACGAGCGTGTGCTCGACCGAGCGCGCCTCGTCCTCGTCCTCGGTGACGAGCAGCACGAGCGGAAGCTCCGGGCCGCCGCCCCGCCCCTCGCGCACGGTGGCACGCGCGTCGGCCGCGGGCAGCGTGAAGAAGAAGCGAGCCCCCTTGCCCGGCTCGCTCGTGAACCCGATGTCGCCGCCCATCAGGCCGATGAGCCGCTTGCAGATGGACAGGCCGAGGCCGGTGCCGCCGTACTTGCGCGCGTAGCCCGAGTCGACCTGCGAGAAGGGCTCGAACAGCTTGGAGGCGTCGGCCGACGAGATGCCGATGCCCGTGTCCGAGACGCAGACCTGCACCGCGTCGCCGTCGACCCGCGCCTCGATGCGGACGTGCCCGCCGCTCGGCGTGAACTTCACGGCGTTCGAGAGCAGGTTGATGACCACCTGGCGGACCTTGTCCGAGTCGGCGGTGGCGAGGAACGTCCCGGGCGTCAGCAGGTCGTCGAGGGTGATGCTCTTCTCGTGCGCCGCGCCCGAGAGCAGCGCCGCCGCCTCGGCGACGGGCTCGGCGAGATCGATGTCGCCGATGTTCATCAGCAGCCGCCCGGCCTCGATGCGCGAGAGGTCGAGCACGTCGTTGATGAGCACCAGCAGCTGACGGCCCCCGGCGAGCACGTCGCGGACGCAGCGCTCCTGGCGCTCGGTGAGCGGCCCGTAGCTGCCCGCGAGCAGCACCTCCGAGAACCCGATGATGGCGTTGAGCGGCGTGCGCAGCTCGTGCGACATGCTCGCGAGAAACTCGCTCTTCATGCGCGAGGCGCGCGCGAGCTCCTCGTTGCGCGCCGCGAGCTCCCCCTTGCCGCGCGCCAGCTCGTCGGACTGCGCGCGCAGGCGGACGTCCTGCACGTGCAGCTCGCGGTTCTGCGCGACCAGCTCGCGGTTGGCCTCGGCGAGCTTCTGCGAGAGCTCGTACTCCTCGGTCACGTCGCGCGCCGACCAGACGGCGCCGACCACCGCGTCGCCTCGGTAGAGCGGCACCGAGCTGAAGACGGCGACGCGGGGCTGGCCGACCGCGTCGACGATGCGCCGCGCGACCTTGCTGCCGGGCGCGCCGGGCGCGACCGCGTCGAACGTCGCGCACTCCTCGGGGGCGAGCTCGGCGCCGTCGGGCGCCGACATCTGGGCGCGGCGGCACACCGCGGCGACGTCGCGCCCGACGCAGGCGCCGAACATGCGGTCGGCCGCAGGGTTGGCCGCCTGGCACGTGCCGCGCGCGTCCCAGACGAGGACCGACTCGGCGAGCGCCTGCACGACGGCGGCGAACTGCGCGCGCTGCTCGCCGATCTCGCGGTCGAGCGCCGACGCTCGCTCGACGGCCAGCGCGTTCTCGAGCGACAGCCCGATGCGCGAGAGCCCGCGGTCGAGCTCGTCGAGCGTGCGGCGTCGCACGTCGAGCCCGTCGAGCTCGAGCACGGCGACCACCTGCGAGGCGCCGTTGGCGATGGGCGCGACGATGCGGCGCTCGACGGTCGGCCCCGCGTCGTCGCGCGCCGCGCGCAGGCTGCCCTGTCCCTCGGCGTCGACGAACAGGCGGCGCCCCGAGCCGCGCACCTCGAGCACGTGCGCGCTCGGGCCGTGGTCGAGCGACGCGCGGTCGACCGCGGAGACGGCGATCGGCTCGAGCGAGGCTCCCTGCTGACGCGCCACCCAGATGATGCCGCGCGACGCGCCGTAGTCGGTCACGAGCGACCCGAGCGCCGCGCGCGCCACCGTGCCGAGATCGCCTCCGGCCGAGAGCGCCGTGACCATCGCCGTGTAGCGCCGCTCGCGCTCGCGCTCCTCGGAGAGCTGCGCGGCCATCTGGTTGGCGGCCTGGGCGAGCGCGCGCACCTCGGCGACCCCCTCGACCTCGATCGCGGCGAACTCGCCGCGCGCGATGCGCCGCGCCTGCTCGACGAGCTTCGCGACCGGCTGCTCGATCGAGCGCACCGTCAGCGCCCAGAGCAGCACGAGCACGATGCCCATGACCGAGGCGATGGCCGTCCACTGCCAGAGCAGCTCGCGGCGCTGCCCCTCGATGGCGCGCGCCTGCGTGCCGCGCCCGAGCACTCGCCCCTGCTCGAGCGCGTCGAGCCCGAGGCGCACCTGGTCCATCCGGCGCCGCCCCTCGAGCGCGACGGCGAGCACCTCGGGGTTGCGCGTGTCGGGCGCGCGCCGCATCAGCGGCGTGGCCGTGTCGCGGTCCCAGCCGTCGAGCACGTCGCGCAGCCGCAGCACGAGCGACAGCCCGTCGGCGTCGGCGTTCTCGGCCGCGATGAGGTCGTCGAACACCCGCGCGCGGATCTGACTGGCGCGGTCGTAGGGGGCGCGCGACGAGGCCTCGCCGGTCAGCAGCCAGCCGCTCAGCCCGGTGTCGAGCTCGAGCGCGACGGTGCGCGCGTGGCGAATGGCCGTCGCGAGGCGGTCGTCGCGCTCGACGTCGTGCTGGTAGGCGCCGAGAGCGTCACCGAACGACTGGATGGTCCAGCGCGCCCGGTAGAACACCATGCCGAGCACGACGCAGAAGACGACGGCCAGCAGCGTGCGGATCCGTACCACCGCGGGGCACCTCGCTCAGGGTTGCTGCGGGTCGCACTTGTCGTCGGGGCCGCACGGCGTCGACGACACGCCATGCGCGGACACGGCGAAGGTGTACGAGAGGCAAGTGAGCGGCGCGCCGGGCGCGCGCGTGACGCGCAGGTACCAGCGCTGCGAGTCGTCGATGCAGTCGTTGGGCTGGCCGTTGCGGCCGCAGACCGCCTGGCCGAGCGAGCCGAGGTTGAAGTCCACGCACCAGTCGTAGTCGCTCAGCGCGGCGTGCCCGCCGGTCGCGCTCGCGCAGTCGGCGGCGCGGAAGACGTCGAAGCGCAGCGTGCCGTTCGGCGCAGGCGCCGTGAAGTGCACCTGGAAGTGGAAGGAGTCGGCGTCCCCCTCGGGGGTGTCGAGCGCGTCGACCTGGTACCAGTCGGCGTCGTTGTCGGAGCCCATCGAGCCGGTGACGACGACCGGGTTGGGGTCGACGTCGCTCACCGAGGCGATGGGGGTGGCCTTCGCGCACGCGTCGTTGGGCTCGCCGACCTCGGCCGAGCAGGTGCAGCCTGCCGCCTCGGGCGTCGAGGTGGGGTAGCGGGCCCAGCCCGGGTCGCACGCGCCGAACGCGCACGCGCCCGAGCCGCAGGCCCAGTGCGCGTGGGGGGGCGGCGCGCCCTTCTTCTTCGCGCAGAGCGCGTCGCCGGTGCCGTCGTCCTTCTTGCCGTTGCAGTCGTTGTCGACCGCGTCGCACGACTCGACCGCCGGCGTCAGCGCGTTGCAGCCCGTCCAGCTCGCCGACTTGCCGTCGCAGTGCTCCTTGCCGAGGCAGGTGCCGATGGCGTTCTTCTGCGAGCAGTTGCGCTCGACGCCGTCGCGCTTGGGGCCGCAGGCGCAGGCGCCGTCGGTCACGGGGGTGCACCAGGCGTCCTCGCGCTTCGGGATGCCCGCGTCGCCCGCGCCGTCGGCGGACGCGTCCGAGGGGCCGCCCGCGTCGGGCGGGGGGCCGGCGTCGGCGCCGCTCGCCGTCTTGCAGGCGTAGCCGGTCGGGCAGACGCCGTCCCAGCTGCAGTCGCGCGAGCAGTAGTTGTCGCCGAGCGGCGCGGTGGCGCAGCGGTCGGACGCGCCGCACGACGTGTCGCTCGCGCACGGCGCGCAGAGCAGCCCGAGGTCGGGGAGGCACTGGTAGCCCTTGCCCGCGACCCAGGCGCAGTACGCGCCGCCCGGGCACGCGCCGGCCGTGCACGCGACGGTGCACACCTTGTCGGTGCCCTTGGGGCCGATGGCGGTGCACTGACCCGAGGTGCACTGCGCCGCGGAGGAGCAGGTGGCGCCGAACGTGCCCGGGGCAGCCGCGTCGCTCTTGCCGGGGAACTTGGTGACCTCGTCGGCGGCGTCGCCGACACCCGCGTCGTCGAGCGTGCCCTCGTCGTCGGCCGAGGTGCCCGAGGCGCACCCCGCGAACAACCCGAGAGCGACCGCGGCAGCGGCGAAGAAGGAGGGGCGGAGCGCGGGGGTTCGGCGGGGCGGCATCGGGCTGGGTGGCGGGACGCTCCGGCGAGAATGCGACCGGCAGGACCACAACCTTACGCTCCCGGCGTGCGCCGGGTCAAACGCGGGCGGTGACACGCCCCGCGATCCGCGCTAGAGCCGCGCCGCATGCGAGCTTCCGTCGTCGTGTTCCCGGGCTCCAACGCCGACGCCGAGATGATCCACACGCTGCGCGATCTCGTGCGGCTGCCCACCGAGGTCGCCTGGCACAAGGACGCCGAGCTTCCGCCGGACACCGATCTCGTCGCCATTCCGGGGGGCTTCTCGTACGGCGACTACCTGCGCTGCGGGGCGATCGCGCGCGTGAGCCCCATCATGGCCGCGGTGCGGCGGCACGCCGAGCGCGGCGGCTGGGTCATCGGCGTGTGCAACGGCTTCCAGATCCTCACCGAGGCCGGGCTGCTGCCGGGTGCGCTTACGCAGAACCAGCACCTGCGCTTCGAGTGCCGCGACGTCTACGTCACGCCCGCCGCCGACGGCCCCTTCACGCGCGGCCTGCCCAGCGTGCTGCGCCTGCCCATCGCGCACGCCGAGGGGCGCTACCAGGCCGACGCAGCCACGCTCGAGCGCCTCGAGCAGGGCGGCCTCGTGGCGTTCCGCTACTGCGACGCAGCCGGCGCGGTCGGCGGAGCGGCCAACCCCAACGGCGCCATGCACGACATCGCGGGCATCTACGGCGGGCCGCGCAAGAACGTGCTCGGCCTGATGCCGCACCCCGAGCGCATGAGCGAGCCGCTCGTCGGCGGGGCCGACGGCCGGCGTCTCTTCGACGCGCTCGTCGCGGCGGCGTCGTGAGCGAGGCCCCGGTCGGCGCGCGGCGCGCGGCCTCTGCGTGGCGCTTCGTCGGCGCGGCGACCGCGGCCTTCGGCGTGCCGTCCGCGGCGATCGTCGCGGGGGTGCTGGCGATCGCTCCCGCCTCGCGCGGCGAAGCCGCCGCCGCCTGCGTAGCCGCTGCGACACCCTTCGCGTTCGCTGCCTTCGCGCTCCGGCGCGCGTCGCGGCTCGCGTCGGCGCGAGGCGGCGTTTGACCGAGGGACCGCCGCGCGAGCGGCGCGACCGGCGGGCGCTCAGCCACGTCGGCGGCGCGGTCGAGCTACGGGGCCCCGACACGACGCTCGGGCCGGCGCTCGCGCACGCGCTCGACGTGACGCCCGACGAGGAGGCCACGCGCGCGCACGTGCACGGCTTCCACAGCTATCCGGCGCGCCTGCACCCGTTCACCGCGCGGCGCCTCGTCGAGGCGCTCGCCGCGCCCGGCGCGACGGTGCTCGACCCCTTCTGCGGCAGCGGCACGGTGCTCGTCGAGGCGAGGCTCGCGGGGCGCCGGGCCATCGGCACCGACGCGAACCCGCTCGCCGTCGAGCTCGCGTGGCTCAAGGTGCGCGGCTCCTCCGCGACCGAGCGCGCCGCGCTCTCGCGCGCCGCCGAGCAGGTCGCCGAGGCCGCCGAGGCGCGTCGCCTCGCGCGCGCGGGCGCCACCCACCGCTACCCGCCCGACGACGTCGAGCTGTTCGACCCGCACGTGCTGCTCGAGCTCGACGGGCTGCGCGCCGCGATCGGGCAGTGCGAGGGGCGCGCGACGGCGAACACGCTCGCGCTCGTGCTCTCGTCGATCCTCGTCAAGGTCAGCCGCAAGGGGGGCGACACCGGCCTCGACCAGGGGCCGCGCCGCCTCGCCTCGGGGTCGACCATCCGCCTCTTCCGCGCGAAGGCCAGCGAGCTCGCGTCGCGGCTGCACGCCTTCGCAGACGCGCTTCCCCCCCTCGCCCCCGAGCCCGCCGTGCACCTCGCCGACGCGCGCGCGCTGCCGCTCGACGACGGCTCGGTCGACGCCGTCGTCACCTCGCCCCCCTACCCCGGCAACTACGACTACCTCGCGCACCACGCGGTGCGCCTGCGCTGGCTCGGGATGCCCGCCGAGGGCTTCGACCGCGCCGAGATCGGCGCGCGACGGCGCCTCGACCCGCTCGGGCCCGAGGCCGCGGTCGCCGCGTGGCGGCGCGAGTTCGGCGACGTGCTCGGTGAGCTTGCGCGCGTGCTCGTGCCGCGCGGCGCCGCGGCGATCGTCACCGCAGACACGGTGGTCGCGGGGCGCCCGCTCGACGCCGCCGCCCTGCTCGTCGCCCTCGCCCCCACCTGCGGCTTCGAGGTCGCAGCCATCGCGTCGCAGCCGCGACCGCATTTCCACGCGCCCACCTCGCGCGCGTTCGACCGCATGCCCCGCCGCGAGCACGTCGTCATCGTGCGTCGCCCCCGCGTGCGCACCGGAGCGCGTCGCCTGGCGCGCTGACGGCCGCTCGCTCGCAGCCGCGTAACACGCTTCTCGGACAGCCCGCGACCGCGAAGCCGCGTTCGCACCTGGGCGCCCGACGCGCTGTCTCTTCCGCGAGATTGCTCATGATTTCGCGCGCGGGCTGGGTCCGTTCGCACGGCACGATCGTCGCACCCCGACGGCGCACCCGGCGTCACTCCTTCGTGACGTTGACGAGACGCCCTCGCCGTTCGTACGTTGCGCGCCGCCGACTCCCCCATGGCCCAGGACCACGCCTTCGAGCGCCGCGAGGCGACCCCGCGAGACCGCCCCACCCCGGCGGGCGTCGCGGGCTGGGCGCTGCAGGTGCTGCGCGAGCTCGCGCTGCAAGACTGGGTCGTGCTCGCCTACCTCGGCGTGCTCACGCTCGCCGCGGCGGCCGCGACCACGACGACGAGCACGCGCGCCGACGTCACGGCGCGCACGGGCGTCTGGTTCCTGCTCTGGTGCGCGACGCTCGCCGTGGTGCGGGGGCGGCTGCTGCCCGGGCGGTTCATCTCGCCGCTCGCCTACCGCGTGGTCATCTTCACGAGCATCCAGGGCTCGTACCTCGTGCTGCGCGACCTGCTGCCGCTGGTGAACCCCGGCTCGCTCGACGCCGAGCTGCTGCGCTTCGACCTCGCCGTGTTCCGCTTCGAGCCGGCGCTCGTGCTCGACCGCTACGTGACGCCGGCCTCCGCGGGCTGGTTCGCGTTCTTCTACTTCGGCTACTTCCTGCTGCTGGCGGTGCACATCTTCCCGCTCGTGCTGCTCGGGCGCGACCACCGGCTGCTGTCGGAGTTCGCGCTCGGCATGCTGGTGCTCTACTGCGGCGCGCAGGCGACCTACATGCTCGTGCCGGGCTACGGGCCCGTCCACCACCTCGCCGGGCAGTTCGAGCACCCGCTCCCCTACGGCTATTTCCAGCGCGTGGTGGTCGAGGCCGTCGAGCAGAGCGGCGCCAAGAAGGACATCTTCCCCTCGCTGCACACCGGCGGCCCCGTCTTCCTCACGCTGTTCTCGTGGCGCCACCGGCGCGAGCTACCGTTCCGCTGGACGTGGCTGCCGACGGCCTTCTTCGCGGCCAACATCGTGGGGGCCACGCTCTTCTTGCGCTGGCACTGGCTCATCGACGTCGTCGCCGGCGTCGCCGCGGCCGCGGCAGCGTCCGCCCTCGCCGCCCACTATGCCCCGCGCGAGGCCGAGATGCGCGCCGAGCGCGGGCTCGCGCCCGTCTGGCCGCCGATGCTGCGCGAGAGGTGACCCTCTCGTCCGAGCCCCCGCCGAGCCAGCGGACAGCCGCGCGCGGCGTGGTAACGTCCGCGCCGCGATGAAGCTCGCCTCCC